>DASTBJ010000804.1:0-8418 GCA_035712125.1 Terriglobia bacterium | reverse complement strand
TGGCAGGTGACACAATCTGCATCGCCCTTTGCAGTGTCGACAATCCGCGCGTGATAGCCACGCTGGGCCTTCAGTCGCTGCTGAATCTCCACATGGCATGATGAACATTTGAATTCCGGCCGTCCCGTTCCGAATGCGTGGCATTTGCTGCACTGCGTAACACCTTCAAGATTTGCGTGACTCTTTGACAGAGGTCCGGGAGAGAGTTGTGCGAATGCCGCACAGGGGAGAAAAAGCACGGACGCGAACAACAACAACAGGAAGTACCGGCGCACGGAGAGTCACTCCTTAACGTGGATGGGGAATCCGTCCGCGATGGTACTGCAATTCTGCTGCCTCATGAAAGCCCGATTTGTCAGCCCGTATCACTATGGTAATCATCGGATTCAGCGCGACGAGGGACGTTACTCCCAATCGGTGATCCAGCAACTTGCTTTGACGACTTCCACAGAAATACGCGAGCTAACGGCGACGCGCGGTTTAAGCTGCAAGCGCCGTGTCTGGCTTCACGTTCCTGGCTTCACGTTGGAGTAAGCCTCTTTCGACTCACATTTCACACAGAGCGTGGCATACGGCAACGCTTCGAGGCGTTCTGGTCCCAAAGGCTTGTTGCAAGCATCACAGATCCCGTATTGCTGGCGGTCGAGCCGTTGTAATGCAGTCCCGATCTGTTGGATTTCTTTGCGTGCAGCGCTGTCAAGAAACGCCAACACTTCGTCGTTCTCGAGTTCGGTAGCCTGTTCCTCGAAGTCCGCCGCCAGGCCCGCCGAATGGCGGACATCTTTCGTAATGCGCCCAAGGCGGCGCAGGAGTTCGGCCTGCCGATCCTGCATTCTTTTGCGAATGAGCAACGTGTTCATCGTGTTCCTCCGTACACCATTGGAATATTTTGGAACGAAGCTTTGTGCGCTTCGTGCGACGCAAGGTGCGGGGCAATTGATATTCCTTTGGCCGCATAATGGCAGGGTTGAGTTTGCGTGAGGCATACTGCAGTCGAATTGCCTCAAAGTCGAAAAGGCGCTTTGTGCGGTGTCAAATTGTCAGGAAGTCAATGCGCTCTCTTTCTGCACGGGTACCGAAGCAATTGCTCACCGCCATCGAAGACAGTCGTGTCGCATGCATTGAACAGTTCCTGAAATCCCAGTTCAGACATATGAAAGCGCGTGCTCCTTTTCGCGGGATCTTTAGCACGGCTCCTTCCAGTTGGGCGTTTGAAAATTATCATTTTCCCTTCAGAAGGAGCCTATTCCCGTCCATTGTGCGCGGATTGGCCAGTTCCAAACGACAGTCTGACAACACAGTTCGCCGCATTTCCTGCCTAATGCCACTTTGTCGCGCTGGGATTATCGGAGCCTGGCGCAATTTGCCCTATTGACGTTCTGGAAGTCTCGAATCGAGCGGAACACTACGCTACAAGGGCAGTTCATGTTTGGCAGGACTTGTGCAGTGGCTGTGCCGGAGGGTTGGTTATGAAAACAGGACAGGTGGTCGCGGATCGAGGACTCTACTCTACGGAATGCTGCGATCAAGAACTCATCTTCGATAGGGGTGATACATTTTCACGTTGTCCGCGGTGCCAGCATCTTTGCGAATGGGAAGACGAGTACGAACTTGTGATTCCTGAACACCCTGAACACACCAACGGAGTGGCTGCCTGAAATGGAAAAGAACGCATTTCGCTTCAAACACATTCTTTGCCCGGTGGACTTCTCGCCAGCCTCCTTGCGCGCGTTTGACCTCGCGGTGCAAGTCGCATCGTATAATCAGGCCCGCATTCATGTCCTGCACGTGATACCTCGCATTGTTGCGTCCTTGATGGACATTCCGATAACGACGACGCGCTGGACTGTCGCCGACGAAGAAAAGTCAAAAAGGGAGCTGCCAAAACTCAAAGACCGAGCGGCGCAACATGGGATCTCGACGACGACCGAGATCAGGATCGGCGATATCGATATGCAGATCCTGAAAGTAATGAAGGACTCCAAGGCAGATCTTCTCGCAATGGGAACCCACGGTCGAAGAGGTTTCGAGCGCTGGGCGTTAGGATCCGTGACCGAAAGAATGCTGCGCTATTCGCCAATTCCGTTGCTGCTTACGGCGGCGGGAGCTCGGCGCGGGTCGATCCGGCGCATTCTGGTCGCCTGTGACTTCTCAGAGGGTAATCAGGAGGCGATCGGACATGCGGTTACCCTTGCCGGCAAGGCCGATGCATCCATCACAATGCTGCACGTCATTCCGGACCTGGCAAGTTCCGTCGACTGGAACGCATTCCCCGAGCAAACAGCGGCCATAAAGCAACGGTTGCAGAAACTTCTGCCATCTCGGAGCCGAATTCCCTGCGAGGCTCGAGTCGACCGCGGACAACCTTATCGAGTCTTATTGAAGGCCATAAAGAATTCAAAGCCATCATTAGTTGTTCTCAGTACCCATGGGCATGGATTCCTTGAACGTACCCTGGTTGGGAGTACAGCGGAACGGGTCGTGCGCGGCGGCGCGGGGATTAGTCCGATTCTATTGATTCCGCCGAAACGGAAGTCTTCGCGGAGTGACGACGAGTAGTCTGAGGATAGGCCCATGGCGTTAACAGCACTTGTCCACCTGCTATTGCTGGCGCAGATCGTCGGATCCGAGTTGCAGCACACAGTGCAGCGGGGAGATTCGTTGAGTAAGGTGGGAGCAAGATACGGCGTCTCCACGCAAGAGCTTGCAGAAGCAAACGGAATTGAATTGACGAGCGTCTTGCGCGTCGGTCAGACCCTCAAGGTCAACACTCGACACATTGTGCCATCCAATTTCGGAGCATCAATTGTCGTTAATGTACCTCAACGAATGCTGTTCTTCTTTTCATCCAACGGCCCGGTTCAGTCTTTCCCAGTTTCGGCCGGTCGTCGAGGGTGGAAGACTCCGATCGGTGAGTTTACTGTCACAAACCTGGAAACAGACCCTACATGGGACGTTCCGCTCTCGATTCAGGAGGAGATGCGGCAGCAGGGCAAACCCGTGGTTACCCGTGTACCTCCCTCTCCACAAAACCCGCTTGGGAAGTACTGGATTGGACTGAGCATTCCGGGAGTCGGCATTCATGGAACGAACGCACCGTCAAGCATCTACAGTCTTGTGACGCATGGATGCGTCCGCCTTAATCCGGACGACATTGAAAAGCTCTTTTCACAGGTTGAAACCGGAGTGAAGGGCCGGATGATCTATCAACCTGTTCTTGTCGTGAAGGAAGATAGATCCGTCTTTCTCGAGGTGCATCCCGACGCATATAAAACGGAGCCGGATCCTCTATCCGCAGTCCTTGCGACCGCCCGTATGGAGCAGTACGCGGACCTGCTGGACATGACGCTTGTTCGCGAGGTCATCCGCAAACAAGATGGAGTGGCACGAGACGTAACACTCCGCCACTGATCCAGGACCAGGCAGAGTCCCTCCTCTACTTCACAAGAAGAACAGGACAAGGCGCCAATATCGCAACCCCATAGCTGATCGTGGCCCAGTCGTGACCTGGCCTGTCGGGATCGATCCGATGAGAGGCCATGACGACGAGATCCGATTGATTGGCGATCGCGGTCTCCACGATACCCGGCGTTCGATGCCCGTAACTGACGAGACGGTCCACCGCGAGTCCTTCTGCTTCGAATCGCTCGGAAAACTCCTGTAAACCTTTTCGAGCGCTGGTTTCGAGACGACTGTACAGATCTTTCATTTCATCGAACGAGACATGCTCGATTGTCTCGATAACGTGAAGCAGCATGACCTGAGATTTGAATTTCCTGGCCAGTTCGAACGCGGTGTCCAATGCCGCAAGCGATTTCTGGCCGAGATCCAACGGGACGAGAATGCGTTTAAACATGAAATAGTCTCCTGGCTGAGGCCCTTCGCGACTTCATTCCCATGCACTTTAATCTCCCAAACTGTCAGCCATAGATTACGCGAGAAAACAGCTGCGGCTTTCCCAATTTCCCCGCTTTCTCTCACGCTGCTTCACACGATGCCGCCCCACAATGCCCCCAGATTGAATACAAAGGAGACCAAACAAATGAGATCGAAATACGGCTATCCGACAATCTTCGAAGCAGCGGAAAAGAGCAATTGGCGCATTGAAGAGATCATCGGCGGCGCCAAAACGCTCGATTTTAGGCGGCCATTTCTCCCGGAATCCCTGGCAGGAACCGAACGTGTGGACTTTCTGACGCCGGACGAAAAGCTGGCGCTCAACCAGATCCGTGGCCACGGTTATCTATACACCTTCGGCATGGTGGAGGAATTCATACTGCCCTTCGTCCTGGACCATGCAAGACCACTGCTCAACAGCGACGACTATCGGACGCGAGCGCTCCTGCGATTTGCCGGTGAGGAAGCCAAGCATATTCAGCTGTTCAAAACGTTCGTCCAAGAATTCGAAAAGGGTTTCGGCACACCCTGCGGCGTCATCGGCCCTCCCGGGGAGATCGCCCGTGTGGTTCTTTCCCATCACCCGCTTGCCGTTGCATTGGTCATACTTCACATCGAGTGGATGACGCAGCGGCATTATCTCGACAGCATCAGGGACAACGAGGACCTCGATCCTCAGTTCAAGAGCCTGCTCCGGCATCACTGGATGGAAGAGGCACAACACGCCAAAATCGACACGCTGATGGTGGAAACCCTTGCGGAATCCTGCAACGACCGTGAAATCGATCAGGCCGTCGCCGAGTATCTCGAAATCGGGACCATGCTCGATGGTGGTCTGCGGCAGCAAGTTGAACTTGATGCAGCCTCGCTGACGGGCGCTACCGGACGTCAGTTGACATCAGAAGAACTCGATGTGTTCCGAGCGGCGCAGCACCAAGCCATACGCTGGACGTTCCTCGGCTCAGGCATGACACACGCGAACTTCCTGCAGACACTCGGCGAATTAAAACCAGCTGCACGAACCCAGATTGAAGAAATTGCCTCCGTGTTTTGCTGAACCACAAAGTCCTATTTCTGTGCAGATACGAAAGCTTTCGGTGGACGCTTATCATTCCATCAGGAAGCTTTGTATCGCGGCGATGAAGCGTGGGAACTCGGGCTCGTGTTCCAGGATCAGGTGATTGTTGCTCTCCAGAGTGATGAGCCGCGCATTGGGAATGCCGTGGGCCAGCTCCAGCCCCCTCTGGTACGAGATACGGCCGTCGTTGCGGCTGTGAATCACGAGAGTGGGAACACGCACCATGTGAAGCCGATCGCGAATGTCGACATCCCCGAGCGCTTTCTGGATACGGACGGCGTTCTCCGGAGACGTGGAGACGCGCATGAGTTCGTTCATCCATCGAAACTGCTCCGGCGTACCGTCAGGAATGAAGGACGACGTGAATACCTGGCGGAAGGCCGGATTGTCCTGGCCCCATCCGTGCAGGATCAAGGTGAGCAGTGCCTCGCGACGAGCGATCTCTGACGCATTTCCCGAGAGTCGCCAGCCTGCCGCGTATCCCCCGTGCAGAATGAGGCGTGTCACGCGGCCAGGATTTCGTATTACGTATTCGACGGAGATAGCGCAGCCCTGAGAGATTCCCAGAAGTGGAAACCGCTCGACTCCGGCCGCATCGACGACTGACTCGAGATCCCGGACGAAGGCGTCGAAAGAAATATCCTCGACATCCCAGTCCGAGAGACCGTTTCCGCGAGCGTCATAACGGATCAGGCGATGATCCCTTGCCAGGCGCCGGAAAACATGCCGCCAGATTGGACTATCCCAATCGTATTCGAGATGGTTCAGCCAGTTCGCCGTCTTGATCAGGGGTGGTCCCTCACCGACGGAGGCATAGGCAATGCGTACGCCGTCGCTAGTTGTGCAGAAGCGGATATCCTGCTCAACCCGCTTCTCAGGTTCCCGGTCGCCAACCACCGGCATGAGCGCAGAACGCTGAGAGGAAAGCGCCTCGGACAAAGCGGAGAGGTTGCGTTCTCCCACGCTGCGAAGTTGCTCCATGCTGGTCGCATGCTGCCATTCGGCTTCGGGCCGGTGACCCGCGGCGCTCAGGGCGCGGATCAGCGAGGCATGGGCAGAAACCGAGTAGGGATCGACGGCGATCAGGTCTCGAGCGTGCTGCGCTGCATCCTCACTGCTCTCTGCAACAAGCCTCTTGACCAGGACATGAAGAAGCGAGGCGCGCGTCCGCTTCGCCGTTTCCCTTTCCGTGAGCAGCCAGTTCTCGAAATGCTGATGGTCGGGGATCACAAGATCTTCCAGGAGCTCCCCGCGAAACTGGCCGGACAGATTTCGCAGACGCTCGGTGGAGAGAGCATTTGCGCCTCCCGCAAGCTCCTTTCGAATTTCGAGCAGATCGACGGTGGCTCCCTGAGGCTCAAAGAAGACGTACTCGCGGTCCGCGACGATGCGTTCGTGGCCGGGCTCGTCAACGAGCGTGCGCAACCTGCTGAGCGACCATCGAAGCGAACCGCGGGGATCGTCGGGCACGTCCCAGAACAGATCGCAAAGACGTTCACGACGGTGCCGCCGTCCGGTAAGAATCAGATAAGCCAGCAGGGCGCGTGTTTTGCGCGACTTGGGAAGGTCCTGCCGGGCTCCTTCCCTGAGGACCTGGAAGTCTCCCAGCACGCGAATGGTTAGCATCTCGCGATCCATTTTACGGTATGCCGCTATTTCTTAGCTTGATAGCGCCAGACCCGAAGTTCTGAATTTTCCACGGGGCTTTAAACGATTCTTCAAACGGTCTTCGTCGATTCTTCCTGCAGCGGGCCACGAAACGGTCTCGCAGACACCTATTGGTCAAAGGAGAAAACATGAAAATGAAGCTATCGCTAGGTGCATTGGCTCTTGGTCTTACAGCTCTGATTGGACTTCCGACTGCTGAGTTTGCGGCGCATCCGGACGGGCAGTCTTGGTCGATCGCCGTTCATCTCGCGTACCAGGACGGAAGCGAGTACGACTATGTGTTCGCGACCGGCGTTCCGACGCGGGAGGTATCGTCGTACCTTGCCGAGTGTGGCGCGTCGCACCGGACAGGTTCCGTCGTGCGGTACCATTGCTACCCCATCCCCGAGTGACAGAGAAGTGTACGTCCAGGTTTTTTGGATTCCGAAATGCAAGGCCACGCACGGAGGAATACGAACATGGCCAACAAACTCACCGGAATCGGGCTCTTTGCAGCGGGAGCCGGGCTTGGAGCTGCCATTGCGCTGCTTTACGCGCCCAGAGCCGGAAAATACACGCGTGCACAGCTCCGCAACCGTGCAAATCGCACCATTCATCGTGCAGAGGAGATAGGAGAGGACATCCGAGTCTGCGTTTCCGAACTCGTTGACGACGCTTCACAAGCTTTTGCATCCGGAAAAGCGGGCGCGAAAAGCACGGGTGATCGCCTCTTGAAGACCTTCGATAATATTCGCGATGGCATTGACAAAGGCCGATCGCGAGTCGAAGAGTACATTCGATCGGTCTCAGCGTAGTGGGACGTCTGCCAGGATGACAACTCCCCCGTCTGGCAAGGCGTGTGAGTGTGTCATTCAGGCAGGCAGGAATTTGAGAAGAAACCGGAGGAAGGGATATGTTTCGTGACCGGGTTGATGCCGGGAGGCGGTTGGCTGAGGCTCTTTCAGAGTACAAGGATCAACCGGTTGTCGTGTTTGCGCTGCCCCGGGGCGGCGTGGTTTTAGGGGCTGAAGTGGCGCGCTTCCTCGATGCGCCACTCGACCTTATCGTCGTTCGAAAGATTGGGCATCCCAATGCTCCCGAGTACGCCATTGGAGCGGTGGCCGAGGATGGGTACGTTCTCACGAATCCTGACGAAACGAAATTCATCGACCTTACGTGGCTGAACGATGCCGCATCCGCGGAGTGGCGAGAAGCACAAAGGCGCAGGAGGCTCTTCGTCGGAGCCCGGCAGTGCATTTCCGCAAAAGACAAGATTGCTATTCTTGTGGATGATGGGCTGGCGACAGGCCTCACGATGGAGGCCGCGATTCACGAAGTACGGAAACGTCGGCCGCGAAGCCTGGTCGTGGCAGTACCTGTTGCGGCATCCGAAACAGCCGCGAAGATCAAAAGACACGTTGACGAGCTCATCGTGTTGCAGATTCCTCCCCTGCTGCAAGCAATCGGAGCCTTTTATCAGGATTTCGCCCAGGTAACTGACGAAGAAGTCATCACTCTGATGAAGTCCTTTTCTCACCCCTCTTCGATGACAGCGTGACGAGGGACGCAAGAGAACAATGAACATCATGCTGCAAAATGCTGGTGACGAGCTCGGCCCTTCGAAGGTTCTGTGGCTGCATCGATCGGCGCCCAAACTCGAGGCGTTCGTAGTCATCGATAACGTTGCGTGCGGACCGGCAGTTGGCGGGATCCGACTTGCTCCCGACGTCACCGTCGACGAAGTCCTGCGTCTCGCGCGCGCTATGACACTCAAGAATGCCGCTGCCGCCCTGCCT
>DASTBJ010000803.1:0-13349 GCA_035712125.1 Terriglobia bacterium | reverse complement strand
ATGCGCGTCAAGCAGGGGTCGCACTGCTGAAAGTGTTCGCGAGCGCCACCGCCGTACTGGCCGTCGCTGTGTTCGTTGCATCGGCATTCCAGCTGCGCTTCATGGCGCTGGCTGCATGGATGGTTTTTGTGCTGATGGGTTCAATTGCAGCCTTTGGATTTCCGAAAGTCGAGGAGTGGCGGTTGCTTACGGACGACCGGTTATGAACTTATCGCCTGTCTTCGAACGTGGCCGTGTTTTGTCGACCGCGCCCTTTCTTTGCGCCGCTGTGTTAGGTGCGCTTCTCGCGGCTTCAGCGCACCCACTGGGTTTCTTTGCAGTGTTTGTGGCCGGCACGGCATATTCGGTTTTCGGTCTGATGTCGATCCGCAGTCCACTCATTTTCGTCTCGGTCCTGCTGCTTTCGTTTGAGTTTCTCCCGCCTCTCTATCTGTCACGATTCGGAGATACACCGATCTATCCATCGTTCTTGTTTCTGCCTCTTGCACTCGCAGTTCTTATCGTCCGCTGGCCGGACATCCGCATGTCGATGGACCCTGTTGCCCGTGGACTGGCGGCGTTTCTGATGGGGACTGCTGTGTCTATTCCATTTGCATTCTGGCTTTCCGGAACGTCGATTGGGCTGAGCAGTCTCTCCCGGTGGATACTCCTGGCCCATGCGGCACTTGTCTTTTGCCTCATTCGAGGATTCGCGCACGAACAGTCGAGTCGCGCTGAGCAACGGATCTTCGTCCTGCTCTTCGGAGGGGCCGTTCTGTCGGCCGCGTATGGCATCGTGGATTTCCTGTGGCCGATCCCACTGGCGCACCCTGCAGCCGATCAGTTCATCTGGCTGGAGGGCGCCGTTCTGCGGCGTGCACAGGGTTCGTTCTACGAGTCGTCTAACTTCGGAAACTTTTGTGGAACCTTCCTCGTTGCAGGATCCGTCGCCTTTTTCGCGCACAGAGAACGTGATCTCGGCTTACCACGCCTGTTGCTTGTGTTGTTCATTTCGATTCTGAGCCTCGCTGTAGTGGTTGCCTTTTCTCGAAGCATCTGGGCGAGTGTGGTCGCTGCGTTGTTCGCGTCCCTGATGCTTTCGCGCTCCTATCGGTTGGCGCGGGTGATGGCCGTTGTGTGCGCGGTTCTTATTCCTTTTGGTCTGATCTGGATGTTCTGGCCGGGGTTGTGGGACTACGTGGTGAGCGCCCGCCTGGGGCGGCTCTTTCAGATATTCGATGATCCGAACTATGCGACCAGTGGGCGTTATGACACGTGGGTTCGCGTCCTGTCGATCATGCGCGAGCAACCCCAATACTTGTTTTTCGGAATTGGCTACAAGACTCTTCCGGTGACCCGGCTGTTTCATGGCGAGATCGTGACAGACAACGGCTACCTCAGCCTGTTGCTGGAAACGGGAATCGTGGGACTCACTGGATTTGTTCTTTATTCCTGCGGAATTTTGAAAGTGTTTGCTCGCCTGGCGCGAACGGCTCGCGGAATACCGGCATTCTGGGCAACCGTGCTTTTCGCCCTCTGGTGCGGGGAACTTGTCTTGTTCATGGCGGCGGACGCCTACTCGTACTGGCGCAACATGGCAGTGATTGCCGGTCTGATGGCCCTCACGTTGAACCTTGCGGAAAGGCGTGGACACAGGTCGGCTGCGCCATGAGAAGGACAATCCTTTTTCTTGAACAGCAGAGCTGGTTGGGCGGAGCACAACGTGTGCTGGAAGCCACGTTGGATTCAACTGATGGAGTTTACGACGCCATCGTCTCGTTTCCGGAATCCGGTTCATTTCGCGCTGCACTCGAACGCAGATCGATTGAGACGATCGATGTACGGATTGGCAGCTATGCTCCCGGCCGGAAATCGCTATTGCAGATGGCAGCCTTCGTTTGGCGCAGCGTTTATTGCGGTCTGAAACTCGCGGCATTCATTCGCGGGAGGAGAATCGCGCTGCTCTACATCAACGGCCCCCGTTGCCTGCCGGCAGGTGTGCTGGCTGCGTGGTTAACGGGTCGGCCAACGATTTTTCATCTTCACCTGATTCTGGAACGCCGACTGGATGTGTACCTGGCCAGACTCTGTTCGCGGAGAGTATCGCGGATCGTTGCCTGCTCCCATGCCGCAGCTGCGTCACTGTCCGGGAACGACGCGCGGCTGGCGTCGAAAACTCACGTCTTGTACAACCCGCTGCGTCGATCGGCCGGAACCTGTGTGCTGCCCTTCAGAGGGAAGGATGCCAGGGACGGTCGGATCACGATCGGAGTTGTGGGGCGAATCACTGAGAGGAAAGGACATCATCTCCTTCTGGAGGCTGTCGGCCAACTGCCGGCGGATCTGCGTGAGAGGATCCAGCTGTTGGTTGTCGGCGAAGCCGCTCCCGGATGCGCATCGGACTTGCGGTACCGGCGCTTTCTGAGCAATGAAGCGGCTCGTCTCGGCTTGCAGGATCAGATTGTCTGGACGGGCCACCAGACGGAACTCGCCAGTCACTACGCGTCGATGGACGTGATGGTCCACCCGGCATTGACCGAAGCGATGTGCATCGCGATTCTCGAAGCGCTTCACAGCGGGATTCCTGTCATTGCGGCTCGAACCGGCGGCAATCCCGAAGTCATTCAGGATGGTGTCAATGGACTTCTCGTTTCTGTACAAGACCGGAACGCGCTGGCGCAGGCGCTCACGCTGTTTCTCACAAATGATGAGGTCAGGGACCGGTTGCGCACCGGTGCGCGCCAGGGTGTGGATCAGCGGTTCTCCATGGAAGTGTTTTCGTCGAGAATTCGCGCAACGATAGAGGAACTGTGCCCGCCATCCGTCACAGGCGAGACTCCGTTCCGTGCAGGACTCGAGCGATGGTGATCCCGCAGAGGACGGCTCTGGTGCACCACTGGCTTGTGGCATCGCGTGGGGGCGAACGTGTCCTGGAAGCGCTGGCGCAACTCTTTCCGTTTGCGGATCTGTTCACTCTGGTGTGCGACAGGTCGAAGATCCCGAACTCGCTGCGGTCGCGCCACGTGCGCAGCTCGTTCCTTCAGCACTTTCCGAACGCGACGCGATGGTATCGGTACTACCTGCCTCTTTTTCCGCTCGCGACGAGCCGGATGGACCTGACGGATTACGACCTCATCGTCAGTTCCGATGCAGCAACAGTGAAGGGTGTTTCCGGCGGTGGGGCGACGCACATCTGTTACTGCCATACACCCATGCGCTACGTGTGGAGCGGATACGAGACCTACCACCGCATGGCGGGGACATTCAGCCGGCATGCTCTTCACGCCGTTCGCGAACGTCTTTGTCGATGGGACTACGCTGCGGCGCAACGGGTCACGCTGTTTGTCGCGAATTCGCGGAATGTCCAGAAGAGGATCGCGGACTGTTACGGCCGGCAGAGCCAGGTGATCTATCCACCGGTGGACACGCACCGTTTCCAGCCGTCGATTGCCTTAATGCCGGAGGCTGCTTCGTTTCTAGTTGTTTCCCCGCTGGTTCCCTACAAGAGAGTCGATATCCTTGTTGAGGCTTTTAACAAGTGCCGCCGGAAGCTTGTAGTCATTGGGGACGGACCCGAACGTCGGAAGCTTGAGAGTCGCGCAGGACCGACGGTCCGATTTCTCGGCCCACAATCCGACGACGAGGTGGTGCGCGCCATGCAGCAATGCGCCGCATTCGTATTCGCGGGCGAAGAGGACTTTGGAATCGTGATGGCCGAGGCTCAGGCCTGTGGGAAGCCCGTTATCGCGTTCCGCCGTGGCGGCGCGGCGGAGATAGTGGATCCGGGAGTCAGCGGCTTACTCTTTAGCGAGCAATCCGTGGACTGCCTCATCGATGCTCTGGACCGATTCGATCGTACCTCGTTCGATCCCGTCGCCATCCGCGCTTCCGCCCTGCGGTTCAGCCGCGAGCGGTTTCTGCGGGAGTTTTCCTCCATCGTCGCAAATCGGGGTCAGGCACCTCGAACCCCAAATTCTGAACTTTAGTTCGGGAATTAGGTCTCGCAGCGCACATGGCGGCACTTTCCGATGCACGAAAACAGCGCACGCCGGGTATGTAAGGGTGAAACGGAGGCCTCATCATGTCATCGATCCGAAAACTGGCGTTAGCTGTGGCACTCGCCGCTGTCTGCGCGACAAGCGCACGAGCTCAATCCGGTCGTGCTGAAACGCCCGCCGCAACAAGCCGCATGTTCGTGTTCTACAGCGACCCGTTTACGAATCTCCATGACTTCCTCGTCTGGAACGCGCGTGCGCAAGAGCCCGTCGAACCTGCGCCGAATTGCCTCGCGGGCCTCTCTGCGGAGCACCGCATGGCGTTCGAGCATGCGCGTGAGCACTACAAAGTGTTCGGCACGCCGGCGGGCAATCGGCTGCTGCTAGCGCTGCGTTACCGGCTAGCGGGCTTCGGTGACTTCGGTCTTGCGGCCGGTGCCGCCGTCGAGGCGGCGATCGCGGAGTTGCCGCTTGCAGCGCCCGCGTACGAAAAGTGCTGGTGGCCTGCGCACAACGCCCGCAACCGACGCTGGATAGCGGCCCTGGAGCCGCTGCTCGCGGCGCACGAAGAAGTTCTAAGCGCGCGCTTGAGGGAGCTCTATGGCCAGGAACTCCGCCGGCCGTTCCCGGTCGACGTCGTCAGCTACGGCAGCTTCACCGGCGCTGACAGCGTCGTCAGTCCAGATCATCTGCTCGTGTCGAGCGTCGCATCATCGAATAAGGGCTACGCGGCGCTGGAGGTCGTGTTTCATGAGGCATCGCACACAGTGTTCGGCCCCGGCCCCGGGGCCAACGGACGCCTATGGACTGAGCTTGAGGCGGCTGCGAAGACGGACGGCGCACCGCTGCCGCCGAATTTCTGGCACGCTCTGCTCTTCTACACGACGGGAAGCGCGGTAAAGGCGCGTTTGGCCGAGAGCGGCATCGCCTACGAACAATACCTCTACACGGAAGGCCTGTTCGAGGGCTCGTGGCCGGGTTATCGCGAGCCGCTCGAACGTTTCTGGCAGCCCTATCTCGACGGCCGCGTACCGCGGCCCAACGCGCTCGCGCAACTTGTCGCGGCGCACAAGCTGCCCGGCCGCGGCGGCGCGTTCGTTGCGGCGAGCCGCACTTTTGTGTTCTACAGCGACATTGTCACGAATCTGCACGACTTTCTCGTCTCGAATGCGCGTTCGTTAGAGTCTGTCGAGCCTGCGGCAGATTGCCTCGCGGGCCTACCCGCGGAGCAACGCACCGCGTTCGAGCAGGCCCGCGAGCACTATGTGAAGACGTTCGCGAAGGGCGCCGGTGAACTCGTCTTGCTTTCAATGCGTTGGAGGCTCGCAAAACTCGGCGACGTCGCACTCGCCGACCCGGCGCAGATTGCCGCAACCGCTGCCGAGCTCACGTCCGCGAGACCCGCGTACGAAACGTGTTGGTGGCCCACGCACGACGCGCGCAACCGGCGCTGGATAGCGAGTCTCCTTCCGCTGCTTGAGGCGAACGAGGCCGCCCTGCGCACGCGCCTTGGGGAGCTCTACGGTCAGGATCTGGCGCGCTCACTGCCCGTCGATGTCGTCGGCTACACGAGCGTCGACGGCGGCAGCCCCGTGCTCAATCCGCATCACCTGCTGATCTCGAGCGTAAGACCTTCGACTGTGGGCTACTCCGCCATTGAGGTACTGCTGCGCCAAGCCTCGCAAACGATCTTTGGGCCCAGAACTCCGGGCCCCCTCTGGCAGGCGTTGCAGGAGGCATCGCGTTCGGCGGGCAAGCCGCTGCCGGAAGCGTTCCCGCAGCTCCTCTTGCTTTTCACAACCGGCAAGGTTGTGCAGGAGCGGCTGGATCAACAGGGCGTGTCCGGCTATGTCCCCTATGTGTACACCGGGAGCCTGTTCGGGCGGTCTCCGCCGGAGCATGGCGACGTGCTCGAACGGATATGGGAACGGTATCTCGACGGCCGTCTGCCAATGGCTGAGGCGGCGCAGCAGATCGTCACCGCGCTGTCGATAGTCCCCCGCTAACCGCGTCTGTCAGGCTTCACAGCGCCTGTGGAATCTCGATGTGGTGCCGACGAACAATATTCCAAAAACGAGCCCAATTCATCGGTCCTTTTTCAGCGACATCCAAAGGCGCGTGAATTCCGTCAACGTCACCGAACCTGGGTCCTCAGTTGGGACAGGAGCTGTGGACAATCGGCCATTCTGATAAACTTGGATTCCTCACGAGGAGCAAAGCATGAAATTCTTTCTGGACACGGCGAATCTCAATGAGATTCGAGAGGTTGCCAGCACCGGCATCCTGGACGGCATTACTACCAACCCCACACTGATTTCCAAGGAAGGCAATGCCTTTGAGGATCAACTGCTGAAGATCTGCGCCCTGGTCAACGGACCGGTAAGCGCGGAGACCGTTAGCCCGGATGCTTCAGGCATGGTTGACGAGGGCCGGCATCTTGCAAAGCTGCACAAGAACATCGTGATCAAGTGTCCGATGACGCGTGAAGGCCTTAAGGCCACGAAGATGCTTTCCGACGAGGGCATCCGCGTCAACGTCACTCTCATTTTCTCTGCGCCCCAAGCGCTGATGGCGGCTAAAGCCGGTGCGACGTACGTCAGCCCGTTTGTCGGCCGCCTCGACGATATCGGCCAGGACGGCATGGTTCTCATCAAGGAAGTCGTCGGCATCTTTAATAACTATGACTTTAGAACAGAAGTGCTGGTCGCCTCTGTCCGCCATCCGAATCACGTGATTCAGGCCGGCCTTCTTGGCGCAGACGTTTGTACGCTTCCGACAAAGATTTTCGAGCAGATGCTCAAGCATCCCCTGACAGACCGCGGAGTCGAACAGTTCCTTAAGGACTGGGAGAAGGTCCCCGTCATCAAATAATGGCCCGCGTCACGGCTTCCGACCGCATCGAGCAGCTCACCCAGCGCAACCGCGACGCCGAGATGGGCGGCGGCAAGGCCCGGCTTGAGAAGCAACGAGCCGACGGCAAGCTGACAGCACGCGAGCGGATCGAAGTTCTTCTCGACAAGGATTCCTTCGAGGAATTCGACAAGTTCGTTAAGCACCGTTGCCTCGATTTTGGTATGGCCGACCAGCAGTATTCGGGCGACGGCGTTGTGGCCGGTCATGGACGCATCGACGGTCGTCTTGTGTATGTCTTCGCCCAGGACTTCACAATCTTCGGCGGATCCCTCAGCGAAACCAACGCGCAGAAAATCTGCAAAATCATGGACCTCGCCATGAAGATGGGCGCGCCCGTGATCGGTCTCAATGATTCGGGCGGCGCGCGAATTCAGGAAGGCGTGGCGTCCCTTGGCGGTTACGCGGACATTTTTCTTCGCAACACCCTGGCTTCCGGAGTGATTCCTCAAATCTCAGCGATCATGGGGCCGTGTGCCGGCGGCGCGGTTTACTCCCCTGCGATCACCGATTTCATCGCGATGGTCGACAAGACCAGCTATATGTTTGTTACCGGACCTGACGTCATCAAGACCGTTACCCACGAGGAAGTGACCAAGGAGCAGCTGGGCGGCGCCGTGACGCACAACACCCAGAGCGGGGTTGCGCATTTTCTGGCCCGCAACGACGAAGACTGCCTGCTCCTACTCCGGGAGTTGCTTTCGTTCCTGCCGTCGAACAACCTGGACGATGCGCCGCGAGCGAATTCCAACGATCCCATCGATCGTGCCGACCCGGCTCTGAACACCATCGTCCCGCCCGAATCCAGCGTGCCCTACGACATCAAGGACGTCATCCATTCGGTAGCCGACGACAACTACTTCTTCGAAGTCCACGAGCATTACGCTCAGAACATCGTGGTAGGATTCGCGCGTCTCGCGGGACGGCCCGTTGGCGTTGTCGCCAACCAGCCGGCGATTCTCGCGGGCTGTCTCGATATCGGAGCATCCCTGAAAGGCGCGCGCTTCGTGCGGTTCTGCGACGCGTTCAATATTCCCCTGATTACGTTCGAAGATGTGCCCGGCTTTCTCCCCGGAACAAACCAGGAATTCGGCGGGATCATCAAGCACGGCGCGAAGCTGCTCTATGCTTTTGCCGAGGCAACGGTCCCGAAGATTACGGTCATTACGCGAAAAGCCTACGGCGGCGCGTACTGCGTCATGGCGAGCAAACATATCCGGACGGACGTAAACTTCGCCTGGCCTTCGGCGGAGATCGCGGTGATGGGGCCTGAAGGTGCGGTGAATATCATCTATCGCCGCGAGCTCGCAGCAGCAAAAGACGTTGAGGCCGCGCGCCAGGCGAAAGTGGCGGAGTTCCGTGAAAAATTTGCGACACCCTATATTGCCGCTGAACGCGGATTCATCGACGAAATCATCGAACCTCAGTACACACGCCAGAAACTGATCTCCGCGCTTCGCATGCTCGATACGAAGAAGGATTTGAATCCGCAAAAAAAGCACGGGAACCTGCCGCTCTAGCGGATAATCTTTCGTCATGCATTTTGAACAGTTCTATCTCGCCTGTCTGGCGCATGCCTCGTACTTCATCGGATCCGAGGGAGAAGCTGTTGTCGTGGATCCCCGACGTGACATCGATATCTACATCGATGAAGCCCGCAAGCATGGCTTCACGATCAAGTACGTTATTGAAACCCATCTTCACGCGGATTTTGTTTCCGGGCATCGCGAACTCGCCGCCCGTACGGGCGCTCGTGTCGTCTTTGGCGCCGCCGCGCCGGCTACGTTCGACTTCATCCCGGCACACGATGGTGACGAGTTCCGGGTGGGTAACGTGACACTGCGGATCCTTGAGACTCCCGGACACACACCGGAATCCATCAGTGTTGTGATCATCGACAACGAAGTTTCCTCGACGGTGCCGTATGGCGTCCTGACCGGCGATGTTCTCTTCATTGGCGACGTTGGCCGGCCGGATCTGCTGGGCTCGCGCATGTCTGCGAAAGACCTGGCAGGGATGCTCTACGATTCGCTCCACGACAAGCTTCTGCAACTTCCCGACGAGGTCCGCGTTTTTCCTGCGCACGGCGCGGGTTCCCTGTGCGGCCGGAATATTTCGAGCGAACGCACGTCGACAATCGGGCACGAACGGCGCTTCAATTACGCCGTTCAACCGATGCATCGGGACGAGTTCATCGCGCTGATGACGACGGACCTCCCGGAAGCGCCCGGTTATTTCAGCCGTGATGCCCAGATCAATATGGAGGGCGCGCCCGCTCTGGAACAGCTTCCGCCGCTCGAGGCTCTGTCACCTGCGAAGCTGGCCGAGTTTCAGAAACAAGGTGGTGTGATCCTCGATGCACGGGATTCCGCGCAATATGCCAATGGGCATGTTGAGGGTTCGCTGCACATCGCTCTGTCTGGACAATTCGCGTCCTGGGCGGGAACATTGATTCGGCCCACGACCTCCATTGCGCTGATCGCGGAAGATGTGGAGACACTGCACGAGGCCCGCACACGGTTGGCGCGTGTCGGTCTCGACCGCGTTGCGGGATATCTCGATGGCGGCATCCTGGCGTGGCACAGCGCCGGTCTTCCCCTTCGCGTCATCGAACAGATTCCGGTCGAAGAATTACATCACCGCATTGCGGATGGTCTGGTTGACCATGTCCTTGACGTGCGGCGGCCCGCAGAATGGCAAACAGGCCACATCGCGTCGGCCCAAAACACGCCGCTCAACCACCTTTCCGAAGAGACCAGAAATCTCGAACGCAACGCTCGGGTTGCCGTGATCTGCGCCGGAGGCTTTCGTTCATCGATTGCCTGCAGCGTTCTCGAGACTCTGGGCTTTGATCGTATTTCCAACGTTGTCGGCGGAATGGCAGCCTGGTCTAAGTTGCCGCTATCGAAATCAGCGTGATGCACTGATCCGGGACCGGTCGACGATGTCTGAGAGAACACACAACGTTATCAACCCGGAAACCGGTGTGCCGATCCGGGCGTGGACCCGGGGAGTTGTGCTGGATCCGGAAGCCGAGAAACAGCTGCGTAATGTCGCGCGGCTGCCGTTTGTGTTTCGTTGGATTGCTGCGATGCCCGATGTTCACTGGGGTATTGGCGCGACGGTCGGAAGCGTCATCCCGACAAAGGGCGCAATCATTCCCGCCGCGGTGGGTGTGGATATTGGATGCGGCATGATGGCGCTGCAGACCACCCTGAATGCGCGCGATCTTCCGGACAATCTCAAGCCGATTCGCGATGCGATCGAGAATGCGGTGCCTCACGGCCGCACGAATAACGGCCGCATGGGAGACAGGGGTGCCTGGCACAACATTCCGGATCGCAATGCCGAGGTATGGGGGACGCTGAAACCCGGCTACGACTCCATTCTCGAAAAGCATCCGTCTCTGAATCGCGGCAATGACGTCAATCATCTGGGAACGCTGGGTACAGGCAACCACTTCATCGAGGTCTGTCTTGACGAGCAAGACAACGTCTGGCTCATGCTTCACAGCGGTTCTCGCGGTGTCGGTAACCGTATCGGCACGTATTTCATTGAGCTCGCGAAGCGCGACATGCGGAAGTTTTACGTCAATCTGCCGGATCAGGACCTGGCGTATCTCGCAGACCACACGGATCATTTCAACGACTACGTGGAAGCGGTCAGCTGGGCTCAGGACTACGCCCGATGCAACCGGCAGCTGATGATGGATGCCGTTGTTGCCGCGCTTCGCAAGTCGGGAGAGGTGCCGGCATTCAGAGCGGTGATTGAGGCGATCAACTGTCATCATAACTACGTTGCTCGTGAGAAGCATTACGGAGAAGACGTGCTCATTACCCGCAAGGGTGCCGTTCGGGCTCGCGAAGGCGATATGGGAATCATCCCGGGAAGCATGGGCGCTCGTTCATACATCGTTCGAGGAAAGGGCAACGCGGAAAGTTTCAATAGCTGCAGCCATGGCGCCGGAAGGGCAATGTCCAGGCAGGAAGCCAGACGGCGCTTTACCGTTGAAGATCACATTCGGATGACGGAAGGCGTCGAATGCCGCAAGGACCGCGACGTCATCGACGAGACGCCGGCAGCCTATAAGTCGATCGATGCCGTTATGGCGGCTCAGGCAGATCTTGTCGAGATCGTGCATACACTCAAGCAGGTCGTTTGCGTTAAAGGTTGAGGCCACGCTGTCCCGGCATGCAACGACCGGTCGTGACGTGATTTTCCCGCTCAATTTCGAGTCGACAAGGCCGAGGCTTGTTGCATCGTTCGCGTGACCTGAATGCAGCCGAAAGTTCCATTGCAGCTTAGGGATACGTCATCTATAGTGCTTTACGCTTGGCCCGGCTTTTCTCAAAATCTCTGCGCACTGTGTGAAGGAGAGTCAATGAAGCACCTCGGAGCGGAATTCTTCGGCACGTTCTGGCTTGTCCTCGGCGGATGCGGTTCTGCCGTCATTGCCGGGACGTTTCGGGACAACCTTGGCATTGGACTGCTGGGAATATCCCTCGCTTTCGGTCTCACCATTGTCACGATGGCTTACGCAATCGGACACATCTCCGGTTGTCATCTGAACCCTGCCGTGTCGATCGGACTGTGGTCGGCTGGACGGCTGCCGGGCGAAAAACTTCTCGGTTACATCCTGTTCCAGGTCCTTGGGGCAATCGTTGCCGGCGGTGTTCTCCTCCTTATTGTGAGCGGCAGACCAGGATTCGATATCTCCGCGGGTTTCGCCACCAACGGCTATGGCGAGCATTCGCCGGGCGGGTACTCCTTAGTCGCAGCGTTGGTCGCCGAAGTAGTTATGACGATGATGTTCATGGTCGTGATCCTCGGAGTAACCGACAGCAGAGCCCCGCAGGAGTTCGCCCCGCTGGCGATCGGCTGGTGCCTCACCCTCATCCACCTGATTACTATTCCCGTCACAGGCACCTCCGTGAATCCTGCTCGTAGCACCGGCGTCGCGGTATACGTAGGCGGTTGGGCCATGTACCAGTTGTGGTTATTCTGGGTTGCGCCGATTGCCGGAGCGGTGATCGGATCTTCGGTCTATAGGACCATCGGCGGACGCTCGAAGTAATTTCACCGCACGAGTAATTTTTCTTTACATCCTTCGCACATCAGCACTACAGTTTGTAGCGCTACAATGTTTCGCGGAAAAAAGAACCTTAGCAATCTCGAGCACCTTGTCATGGACGCGCTGTGGAAACGCGGTCCGTCTTCCTCGGAGGACATTCGCCGGGCGCTCGAAAAACGACACTTCATGAAAGAGTCCACGGCCCGCACGATTCTCAAGCGGCTCGAGGACAAGGGCTATGTACAGCATCGCGTCGAGGGCCGGACGAATATCTATTCCGGTGTTGAGCCGCGCGAGAGCGTCGCCGCCCGCGCCGTCCGACGGGTGATCGATACCCTTTACGGGGGATCTGTTGAGGAGTTGCTCGTGGGCATGGTGGACAGCGAGGTCGTTGACAGCAGCGAACTCGCCAGCCTGGCCCGGAAGATCGCACGTCGGAAATCCGTAAAGGAGGGCTGACATGCCCCGGGTGTTCATCCTCTATTTGTGCAGCCTGACATTGCGTTCGCTCGCTCTCTGGATTCTGGCGAGACTTGTCGCTTCGGGAATACGACGCGTGGAGTATCGTCACGCCGTCTGGACAGTGTTCCTTTTCTCGATTCTGCTGATGCCGCTTGCGGACGCGGTATTGCCCAGGACTCTCGTGCCTGCTTCTGTGCCCGCAGCGATCATGCCGATCCAGACACTGATAGTGTTCACCCCTCAGGTGAGCGCTGTGCCGATGGTTGCGACATCACCCTCAGCTGCGTCGCCATCGATCGACGGCTGGCAGATAGGATCGACGATCATCCTGCTCGGTGGCATTGGGCTACTGACACGGTTCGTTCTCATTCTTGGAAAGGTTCAGCGGTTGAAGCGCAGCAGCTTTCGTATTGAGATGGGTTTGCCGGAGCAACCGCCTGTTGACCGTCAGCGTCTGGCGATCGCGGAGTCACGTTCGGTGCGGGTGCCGGTAACCGTCGGTTTTTGGAAACCCTTGATCATTTTGCCGGCGGACTGGTACGCCTGGGAGGATTGGAAACTTCAATCCGTACTCTTGCATGAACGGACTCACGTCAGGCGCCGGGACTGGGCAATTAGCGTGGTCGCCGCATTCGCAAAGTCCGTCTTCTGGTTCAACCCGCTGCTGTGGTGGCTGGAGAGACAGCTCTCCACACTTGCGGAACTCGCAAGCGATGAGGCGTGCGTTCGACATTCACGAAATCCGCGGCGATACGCGGAAACGCTGCTGCAGTTCGCGACTGCAGCAAGACAGGGACAACGATGGATTGGAGGTGTAGCCATGGCTCAACACAAAATCAGCTTTCGCATCGAGAGGGTTTTGGCGCTGCAGAAGCCCGGTTCCGGCGTTCTGTCGAGGGCGGCCTGGATTGTCCTGATTGTGGCCTCGCTTC
>DASTBJ010000802.1:0-3183 GCA_035712125.1 Terriglobia bacterium | reverse complement strand
CTGGGGCGCTTACGGCAACAAGCCCGACGACGGACCGCTGCCCGCGTACAACCCGGCAGGCCCGCTCTCCCAGCAGTTCCGCGGGCCCGTCCACTGCGCCGTCATTTCCATCGATCGTGTCGTCTACGTCTGTGACCGCCGGAATAACCGCATTCAGTCATTTACGCCGGAAGGAAAGTTCATCAAGGAAGTCCAGGTGTCGCCGAAAACGCTCGGCGATGGCTCCACCTGGGACATCGCGTTTTCGAAGGATCCGCAGCAGAAGTACATCTACCTGGCCGACGGACATGACGAAAAGGTCTGGATCCTCGATCGCGTGTCACTCGAAGTCCTGACGAGCTTCGGGTCAGGCGGCAAGCAGCCCGGTCAGTTCTATGCCGTCCACAGCATCGAAACCGACTCGCGCGGGAATATCTACACCACGGAGACCTACGACGGCAGACGACTGCAGCGGTTCCTCTACAAGGGCATGATGATGATCGAGAAGGGACGCGATCAAGGCACGCCCTGGCCTCCGCGGACCGCCCAACAATAGACAGGGTCGGCACAGTGTCGAACAGGATCTTTCTTACATGCGCCGCACTTCTGCTGGCGACGGCCTATGCGCCGCCGAGTTCTGCCCAGCTTGCTGGTCGCACCGCCGAGGAATGGATCGCCACTCTCGACGCGCCGACAAGAATTCAAGGCCTCAAGATCGGCGAAGTTCTGAACAGTCTCGCGCTGAAGCCCGGACAAACCGTTGCGGACATCGGCGCCGGAAGCGGCATCTTCACGATCCCCTTCGCACGCTCCGTCAGGCCGGGAGGCAAGGTTTACGCCGTCGAGGTCGACGCCAGGCTGATTGAACACATATCGGCCTCGGCGAACGAGCAGGGGCTCGTCAATATCGAAGGAGTCGAGGGCGATTTCGATGACCCTTCGCTGCCTGCCGAAGTCGACCTGGCGTTCATCCATGACGTGCTGCACCACATCGAACAACGCGATGTTTACCTGAAGAACCTTGCACAGTATCTGAAACCGGCCGGGCGCGTCGCGATCATCGACTACAAACCAGGACAGGGCGGTCATGCCAAAGATCCTTCATTGCAGGTCAGCCAGGAACAGGCGACGGCATGGATGGCGGCGGCAGGATTGAAGCCGGTATCCGTGATCAACGATCTCTTCACGGACAAGTGGTTCGTGATCTTCGGCAGGTAAACGTGCTGAAGGCTTCTACACTGGTGCTGGCGCTGCTGTCGGGGTGCTCCGTTCCAGGCCCGCCTCCACCCGACGTGCTTCCGATGGACTATATGTACACCGCATCTGCCCTCGCGATCGACGATTTCGGCAAGGCGCAGGAGTCGCTCGCCGCTCTGTCGAGGAACAGCAAGGGAGATCTGCGAGACCGCGCGAAAGCTGCCGCCGCTGCCGCGGATATTGAAACGATGCGGGAACGATTCAAGGCGCTGACGGAGGAAGTGGCGATTCACATGAGTTATCCCGACGACTACGCCGTCGCGTTCTGCCCCAGATACAAGGACGGCTCGAAGTGGATTCAGAAGCGAGAAGCCCCCCTCGCGAACCCCTATCTCGGGAAGTCCGTACCGGCCTGCGGTGGTTTCTTTGACTGACGCTACAGGGCAAGCGATTACCCCTCCTGGCCAGGAGGGGCAATCGCCTACCCTGATCCTTTATGCTTCTTAGCCTGATGGGTTCTGAGAAAAACCGGATTGCGGTCATCGTGGCGCTTGCCGGACTCCTGGCGTTACCGACGCACCTTCTGGCGCATGACATACCCGCGGATGCGTTAGTTCGCATGTTCGTGAGGCCTGAAGGGGAGCGGGTGCACCTGCTCGTGCGGCTGCAGATGGCTTCGATCCAGGAGATCGAGTGGCCTGTGCACAAGCAGGACGGCACACTGGATCTGTCCGCGATCGAGCCCGCGGTCCGCGAGGCTGCCTGGAAATGGATCGGCAACAGGGTTGAGATCTACGAGGGTTCGACGAAGATCGAGAAACCCACGCTTGCGGCTGCGCGTCTGTCATTGGAAGGAGACACGGCATTCGGCGCTTACGAGACTGCCATCTCGCATCTGACGAGTCCTCCCCTCCCCTCCGATACGAAGTTACTCCCCACACAGGGCGCGCTGGACGCGCTGTTTGAATACCCGATCCAGTCGGACCGATCCCGATTCTCGTTTCACCAGCGGTTCGAAAAGGTCGGACTCCGCGTGGTCACCATTCTGCGCTTCATCCCGCCGGATGGTGAAATCCGAGCCTTCGAATACGAGGGCGGCGATCCCGGACTCGTGCGACTGGACCCCGAATGGCATCAGGCGGCATGGACGTTCGTAAAAATGGGCTTCCACCACATCCTTGATGGCGCCGACCACCTGCTCTTTCTTTTCTGCCTTGTGATCCCGTTTCGCCGTTTCGGCAGACTGATTCCCGTCGTTACGGGTTTCACTGTCGCTCACTCGGTCACGCTTATTGCCTCGGCGTACGATATGGCTCCCGCCGCTCTCTGGTTTCCGCCGCTCATTGAAACCTTGATTGCGGCATCGATCGTGTACATGGCGCTGGAGAACATTGTCGTGGCCCAGCCGTCGCGGCGATGGATGATGGCATTCGGCTTCGGTCTGGTGCATGGATTCGGGTTTTCGTTCGCTCTCCGCAACACGCTCCAGTTTGCCGGCTCGCACCTTCTGACATCGCTGCTGGCATTCAACGTCGGCGTGGAACTCGGACAGGTCTTTGTTCTGGCATTGATGGTACCGGCCCTTACGCTGCTTTTCCACCGGCTCATAGCCGAGAGGATGGGAATAATCATCCTGTCGGCCCTTGCCACGCATACGGCGTGGCACTGGATGACGGAGCGGTACGAGCAGCTTTCCAGATTTCCCATGGGATGGCCTGTGATCGATGCGGCGTTTCTCGCGGTGGCGCTGCAATGGGCAATCCTGGCGGTGGCAGTGGCCGGAGCCCTCTGGCTGTTTGGCGTCCTGCGGCAGGGACGCAGGCGGCGCGAAGAGATTTTGTGATTGAAGTTTGAGCAGGAGGACCCTTATGAAGCGTTTACTTCTGGTCAGCATTTTGCTGGGGAGCGTGATGTTTGGGGCACAGGCGCCTCCGAATCCCACACGAGCCCAGGTCGTTCAGATGATGAAAGACATCTCGAACTGGGGGCGTTGGGGAAAGGACGACG
>DASTBJ010000801.1:0-9363 GCA_035712125.1 Terriglobia bacterium | reverse complement strand
CTGCTGTCGCTCCAGGCACTCATGCGACCGATGCGCACGTCCAGGCCGCGCGCAAGATGTTCGACTCCATGGGCCGTTGTCTGGTGGTCGACGAAAAACACATGGACGCCGTGACTGCTTTAAGCGCAAGCGGGCCCGCATTCGTTTACACCATCATCGAATCATTGATTGAAGGTGGAGTGAGAGTCGGCCTGCCACGGGATGTAGCGACGCTGATGGCGGCACAGATGGTTCACGGTTCCGCGAACATGGTCCTTCAGACCGGCGAGCATCCGGCCAAGCTTAAGGACATCGTCACAACGCCCGCAGGCTGTACAGTGGATGGTCTTCTCGAACTCGAAGAGGGTGGCCTGCGCGTCACCCTGATCAAAGCTGTAGATCGCGCGACGCGCAGGGCGCGAGAATTGGTGAACGGCTGAACTGGATGGCGGACGGCATGCACATTGTCATGCTGGCCGGCGAATGCGTGCCCTACGCCAAGGTAGGTGGCCTCGCAGACGTTCTCGGCGCTCTTCCTCGAGAGCTCGAAAAACTGGGTTATTCGGTCTCAATCTTCATTCCGCGGTATCGCTCGATCGACCTGGAAAAATTCGGCTTCGAACGTATTGCGGGTTTCGATGTCCCGTCGTTTGATGTTTACCGGACTGTCCTGCCTTCCTCCAGCATTGAGGTGTACCTGATCGGGCATGACGCGTTTTTCGGACGAAAAGGCATCTATACGGATCCCATAACGGGATGGGATTTTCCCGACCAGGCCGATCGCTGGATCTTCTTTCAACGTTCCGCTTTGGAGTTCATAGCCACGACAATGGAGAAGGTCGATGTCCTGCATTGCCACGATCACCAGACAGGCCTGGCTCCGGCATATCTCGAGCGGTTCTATCGCGGCTATCCATCGATGGCCCGTACCGCAACCGTATTCACGATCCACAACATGGGATATCAGGGCGTTTTTCCCGCCGACACCATGGCGAGGACCGGTTTCAATACTGCGGAGTTCTTTCCCCTGAGTCCTTTTGAGTTCTTCGGCATGCTCAATTTCATGAAGGTCGGAGTTGTTTTCGCCAACGCGGTGACGACGGTCAGTCCGACGTACGCACTTGAGATTCAGCAGAGCAAGGAGTTCGGTTACGGTCTGGAAGGCGTTGTGCGAAGTCGCCTGGAGCCTCCCGTCGGAATTCTCAATGGTATCGACTATGACCTGTGGAATCCGGCGAACGACGCGAACCTGGCTGCGCCCTATACGATCGACGATCTCAGCGGCAAGCAGAAGAACAAGGCTGCCGTACTTCGCGAGTTCGGCCTGGATGACCGACGCCTTGATCGTCCACTTCTGGCGATGATCTCCCGGATCGATGTCCAAAAAGGGATCGACCTGTTGATCGGGGTGCTACGCGACGTCCTCGCACAGGACGTGGCATTCGTCATGCTCGGCGCGGGAAACAGGGATGCGGAGAATCAGATCGGCAGAATTGTTTCCGATTTCCCTGCGAAGGCGGCGTTGAGGGTGGACTACGACGACCGCCTTGCCCATCTGATTGAAGCCGGCGCCGATATTTTCCTGATGCCGTCAAAATACGAGCCCTGCGGATTGAACCAGATGTACAGCATGCGTTATGGAACGACGCCCGTTGTGCGTGCGACCGGCGGTCTTGCCGATACCGTGCAGGAGTTTGATCCATTGACGGGTACAGGGACGGGATTCCGATTCGGGCCGTATGATGCGCTCCATTTCAAGGAAGCTATCGCACGCGCGCTGCGATACTACGCGGACAAGCCAATGTGGCGCCGGGTCATGGCAAATGCCATGGCGTCCGATTTCAGTTGGGCTCGATCGGCACGTCGATATGCGGATCTGTTCGAGCGCTTCCGAAAAGACTGACCATGATTACGATTTTTCGCTACTCGGCCGAAGGCGGTTTTATCGAGACTCACGATCCTGCAGAACTGGTCGAGTTGCCTGCGACCGGCACTTACCTGTGGGTCGACCTTCAGGCGCCTACTCCCGAAGAGGCGGAGGTGTTGAATCATCCGTTCAATTTCCATCCTCTCGCTGTGGAAGATTGCTGGCATGAGCCGCAGTCTTCCAGGGTGGACGATTATGGCGATTATCTGTTTCTGGTCGTCCATGGCGTGCGGCGTGATACGCGAATTGATGAATTCAAGACTCACGAGCTGAATGTGTTCCTCGGCACATCCTTCCTGGTTACTTTCCATACGCTTCATTCGCGCAGCATTGACGCGGTGAAGGAGAGCGTTCGGCGTCATGGAGCAATGATGGCTCGCGGAATGGACTTCCTGCTCCACCAGATCGTGGATCGGGTCATTGACAGTTACTTTCCAAAGCTGGAAGTGATGGAGTCGCAGATTGACGACCTGGAGACTGCACTCGTGGAGGACGTCCGTCCGGAGTTGCTGACCCGCATGTTCGAGCTTCGCCGAACCGTTGCGCATGTAAAACGCATAGCCAGCCAGGAGCGGGAAGTGCTCGTGCAGATCAGCCGTGGCGATTTCGCATTCATCAGCGAACGATTGCAGGTCTACTTTAAGGACGTCTATGACCACCTGTTCAGGATCGTGGAAGCTGCTGATAACCATCGGGAGACCCTGAATGCCATGGTTCAGGTGTATGTATCGATGGTTTCCAATCAACTCAACCATACGATGCGGGTGCTCACACTGATTGCGACCATAATGCTGCCCCTGACCGTGATCACCGGAATCTACGGGATGAACTTCGACCACATGCCTGAACTTCATTGGAAGTGGGGATATCCGCTCGTGATCGGCGCAATGCTTGTCGTTAGTGTTTCGATGATCGTTTGGTTCAAGCGAAAAAAATGGTTGTGATATCGGAATTCTGTAGCCAGTTTTCAGTTTTTGGGATTTTTCCGGCGGGCTGCACGACGAAGTGACTGAAATCAAACGATTACGTTTTTGGTCTGCGTCGTGCTTCAAGAGGATTGACTCTTGTTTCAAAGCGGCGCTTCTCCGAACCGCGTCTTGCCTTAGTGAGATGGAGGGGGAGAAAGGGAGGAGCCGCTTCGAGACAGTCGCTGAATGAAATGCCGGCGTTTTCGGGGGGAAGCGCCGGCATTTTTTTTGTCTTCAGTTTGCCAACATGGCAAGATTCTCAGTCGCTTTAACCCGCACGTTTTGCTAAGCTAGATCGACTTCGGAGTTTCTTATACTTCATAGGAGGCAGTATGAGTACGACTGTGAATGGCCCCGGTTCTTCATTAGCAGTGTCGGATAAGGGCGCAGAGCAAAAAACCCCCTATCCCGGTATTCCGACGACTGCTGACGGGGCGGGCATGGTCGTCTGGGTGGAAACCCACATCACGCAGGGTGCCTGCGCCTATCCCATCACCTCATCCACCACGATGGGTGGCGGTTATCAGGCCGAGGTGGCCAATGGGAAACGCAATCTGTGGGGTGAGGAACTGGCTTTCATTGAACCCGAATCCGAGCACAGTGCGGCCAGCACCTGCGAAGGGTTTGCCGTGGCTGGAGGCAGGGTAACCAACTTCACATCAGGCCAGGGTCTGGTGCTGATGAAGGAGGTGCTTTTCACTATTTCGGGAAAGCGGCTTCCCATCGTCTTTCACATCGGTGCACGGGCGTTGACGTCTCACTCCCTGAACGTTCATGCCGGTCACGATGATGTCTACTCGGTTTCCGACTGCGGGTGGGGAGTTCTCTATGCGCGGAACGCTCAGGAGGCGGGCGACCTCGCGTTAATCGCGCGTCGGACCGCTGAAGATTCCGAAACGCCCTTCATGAATGTACAAGACGGCTTCCTGACAACCCATACCATCGAGAACGTCCGGCTTCCCGAACCGGAACTGATGAAGATGTTCGTGGGGCACGCCTCTGCAAAGTTGCGAAACCTGATGGACCCGCGCGTGCCTTTGATGTCCGGGGTTGTTCAGAACCAGGACAGCTACATGAAGGGCAAGATCGCACAGCGAAAGTATTACGATCGCGTTCTCCCAACGTTGAAGTCGGTGATGGATGAATACGGTCGGTTGACGGGGCGCAAATACGACGTCGTGATGCCTTATCGCCTCGAAGACGCGGAGTACGCGATCGTGGGATCCGGTTGCATGATGGAAACGGCAGAAGCTGCGGTCGACTACATCCGGGAACACATGGGTGTGAAGGTTGGTCTGTTGCACATCACAAGCTTCCGGCCATTTCCGTCGATCGAAATTGTTGAAGCTCTGCGACACGTCAAAGCCCTTGCGGTGCTCGAGCGGCTCGACATTCCGTTGATGCAGTCCAATCCTCAGCTCGCCGAGATCAAGGCGGCATTCGCCGATGCAGCAGCCGGTACTCCCGGATATCCGGAAATTTCAAGCGTGCCCCGTTTCTTCGGTGGCTCGGCCGGTCTGGGCAGCCGCGATGTACGCGCCGGTGACTTTATCGCCGTCGTTGATAACATGCTGAGCAAGAGCCCGCGTTCTTACTTCACTCTGGGCATCAAGCACGAGGCCGCGCTGCCGGTAACGAACGACCCCGACGTACGCACTCCGGGCTCGTTTTCCATGCGTGGACATTCCGTCGGTGGTTACGGCTCCGTTACGACGAACAAGGTCATTGCGACGATTGCAGGCGAAGTTTTCGGCATGGACGTGCAGGCCTATCCCAAGTACGGGTCCGAAAAGAAAGGTCTCCCCACCACCTACTACCTCACCATCGCCAAGGATCACATTCGAGTTCACTCCGAACTCGAGCACGTCGAGTTCATCCCGCTCAACGACGTAAACGCATTCAACCTCGAGAATCCACTCGCAGGTCTGTCGAGCAACGGCATGGTGTTTGTGCAGAGCCAGAAGACCGATCCGAATGAGATCTGGGCCGCCATCCCGGCGTGGGCCAGACGTGAACTGGTGACAAAAAACGTACGCGTGTTTGCGCTTGACACCGTGGCCATCGCGCGAGAGGTTTCTTCACTGGCGGATTTGCAGCAGCGCATGCAGGGCATCGTGCTTCTGGGGGTGTTCCTCCGCGTCACGCCGTTCCAGACCGATCACGCTATCAGTGACGAAGTGTTGTTTAAAGGTATTGAGAAGTCGCTGCGGAAGTACTTCGGAAAACGCGGCGAACAGGTTGTGCAGGACAACCTCAAGGCTGTCTCGCGCGGCTTCAGAGAAGTAATTGAGATTCCGCGCGAGGCGATGACCTTGCCGGCCAGCAGCGCAAAAACGAATTGACAGAGGAGTGAATATAAGTGGAACCGATCGAGTTGACTGTCGATCAGATTAAGGAAGACATTCGACTGAATGTCGTCGACTTTGAGGATTTCAACACGCGTGTTGTTGGCGCGTACAACGACGGTAGCGCGGAAAAGGGCCTCGTCGCTGATGACCAGGTCGCGCGTAGCGTGATTCCTGGCGGCACCGGCGCTCTCCGCGATTTCAGCTACATCGCACCCGACATCCCGGCATTCATTGCCGAGAACTGTGTCGGCTGCATGGAATGCGTGACCGAATGCCCGGATACCGCAATTCTCGGAAAGGTCATCGAGCCCTCCGTTCTCGAGCAAAACCTGAACCAGATCAGCGATCCCACCGAGCGCGAAACCATGGCCGCCCAGTGGGCCACGACAAACAAGTACTTCAATGTGCTCGAGAAAAAGGGCGTCGGTGGCGGAAAGTTCGGAATCTTCATCGATCCGACGAAGTGTAAGGGATGCGCGGAATGCGTTGATGCGTGCGGCGATCATGACGCTCTCAAGATGATCCGCAAGGATGACCAGAACCTCGAGTGGTACAAGCGCGCGTGGACTCACTACACGTCCGTCCCGGAGACCCCGGGCAAGTACATTAATGAAAAGGCACTGGCGGACATGATGCTTGCTGAGCGGGCTCTTCTCTACGTGGGTGGCGCCGGTTCCTGCATGGGGTGCGGCGAAGCGACGGCCCTGCGCATGATGCTGGCGGCAACCGGGTTCGTCTACGGCAAGGAAAACATCGGTATGGTGGCGGCCACGGGCTGCAACACGGTGTACACCTCAACCTATCCTTACAACCCGTATATCGTTTCCTGGACAAACTCTCTGTTTGAGAACGCCCCTGCAGACGCGATGGGCGTTCGCGCCCGATGGGACCAGTTGGGCTGGAAAAACAAACGGCTGTGGATCGTCGGCGGTGATGGCGCGATGCTTGATATCGGCTTCCAGTCCCTCTCGCGGATGTTTGCCTCGGGAATGGATATCAAGGTTCTCGTCCTCGATACGCAGGTCTATTCCAATACCGGTGGCCAGACTTCAACCGGTTCCTTCAAAGGCCAGGATGCGAAGATGAGCTTCCATGGAAAGGTCATCGACGGCAAAAAGGAGAACCGCAAGGAGATCGCGAATATTGCTCTCATGCACAAGGATGTGTATGTCGCTCAGACGACCTGCGCCCACATCAACCACTTCTATAAAGCGATCATGGAAGCCAACGAATACCCGGGTCCGGCAATCGTCAACGTCTTCACCACGTGCCAGCCGGAGCACGGCGTCGCCGACAACATGGCCGAGCACCAGGCGAAGCTCGCTGCCGACTCGCGATCCTTCCCGGTGTTTATCTATGATCCCCGCAAGGGAAAGCGGATCAAGGAACGGATGAGTCTGGCGGGCAACCCCAACATGAAGGAAGACTGGTACGTCAATCCGAAGACCGGCGAAGCGGTGGATTTCGTCACCTTTGCGCGCACGGAGGGCCGATTCGCCAAGCACTTCGACAAGCAGGGAAACCCCTCCGCGACCCTTATGGCCGCGCGACAGGATCGCCTGGAGAACTGGAATCTGCTCCAGGAACTGGCGGGATTAAAGTAGAGCCGTACTTCGCGAACTCTGGACCAAATTGTAAAGGCCGATTGGCGAGATGCCATTCGGCCTTTTCGATTTACGGGCCATGAGAAATGTCTGACCATCAGACACTTAGGCCGTTGTTTGCAGTTTTTGAAGCGTCGGAAATTCTTACGTTCGTCAGGATCGGCATATCTGCGTGAGAGGGCGCGGTTTTGAACAACTTGCGCCACTTGTCCGTCGGAGAACTTAACAACTTCCGATCGGCCCCGCTTATCGCGGCGAAGCATAACCGCCCATCTTATAAGGCCAACATGTAAAACAGAGATCCGGCACGACGCCTGCACATATAGGATCGTCTGAAGTATTTCTAGGGAGGAAAGCATGTTGAAGGGCCTGAAGATTACGACTCTGACTGCTGTTTTGATCCTCTCCGTAGGTCTGGCCCAGGCGGAAACAATCAATCTCGCTACCGGCAACAGCGGAACGGCCACAGCGGCGATTGGAGGCTCGTATCAGGCCATCTGGGTCGATACGCAGTCCACAGGAACCGGGCTTATTGATTCGTTTTTACGCGTCCAGGCGACTGGCGATGAGCAAGGCTACAACACGAGTTTGTTCCAGGGGCAACCACCGATGGACGCCGTCGGCGGTAACTTCACTAAGGGGATCCAACTCAGTGCGGTGCCTGTCGTTACGATTAGCGGGACCCAGTACCGGGAGTTTTTGCTTGATATTAACGAGACCAGCCCAGGTGGTCTCTTGTCCCTAAATCAGGTTCAGATTTTCTTGAGCGCCAATCAGGCTCCGGATAATTTGGCCGCAAGTGGCACCCCGCCGATTCTTGTCTTCCCGGGTGCTACCGAAGTGTTCCGGATGTCCCAGGCGGGTAACACCGACGACATCATCCTTGATTACAACCGCAATCCTGGCAGCGGCGGCGGTGACATGTTCCTGTATGTCGCCAATTCCCAATTCACCGGAGCAGGCACGCAGTGGGTAACCCTGTTCTCGCAATTTGGTGAGCCGGGCAACCCGTCCGATGCCGGCTTTGAAGAATGGGCGGTCCGCATCGGTACCGCACCTCCGGTTCCGGAACCCACCTCTCTGATTTTGCTGGGTCTCGGTTTTGTGGGTGTTGGAGCGATTGCCCGCGCCCGAGCACGGCGCTAGCAAAAGAACTCAATCCGCGAAAAAAGCCTATTTGTTTCAAATGGGCTTTTTTCTTTTTCCCGCGCGTATTAACGCAAGATAGCGATGCGGTAGTACTGCAGCTTCAGGAACTGCTCGAACACAGCCTGCATTCCGTGCGTGCTTTGATCCCAGTTTTCGGGCTTGTGTGTGCCGAAGACAGGCACACAACCTACAGATATTTTCGCGGGACCGAAAACCGAACTGTAGACCAGGGCCGACCGACGGCTTCGAAATCCCGGAGAGACGACGATCACCGATCGGATATTGTTCCTGGTGAAAAAATCTCGGATCTGATACGCCGCATTAAGACTGATCGGTTCTATCAACCGGATCGGGATACCTTCTACTCCCGGTAGCCGCGCAATTCTGGCCATGAGATCCGCGGTACCGGTCTCCACTGCGCTGGATTGCAATCCATCGTAAGTCGTCATCGGGACGAAGACCCTGGTGGCAATTCCAGCGCTGCGCAGGGCTTCAGCGCGCTCGAAAACAAGATAGTCAGGATCGAAGTTCTCCAGAAGGAGGGCGTCGCTCGGTGGAGCCTGCTCGTTGCAAACGAGGCTTTCCGCCAACCGGACGGTCCAGAACGGCCGTGTCAGCACGACCGCAGCTATCCCGACGACGAGGACTCCTATGCGCAGTTTCCAGGTCGTCCTCCAGGACTCCCTCCGATAAACGAAATGGCGCAGCCACGACGGTTGGGTTCGCGGCGCTTTTGAGGCCTCCATGCTTGCTAACACCTTCACGAAAGTATAGTCACGCCATACACACGGCCGGAAGTGGACGCGTGCAATCGGGGCGCAGCGTGGCATAGAATTTCCGAACCATGAAATCAAAAGCCCTGATGTTCGGATTCTTCCTGTCGTTGTTCGCGTTTCTTGTAATCGCTGCCGAAATTCCGGAAGACCGGGGCGCCATGGGCTTATCTCAAGCCCTCAACCGTCTGGACGTGATCGCAAGCGTGCTGCACACCGGCGCTCACCCCGATGATGAAAATAGCGCGCTGCTGGCGGCGCTGTCGCGGGGAAAAGGGGCTCGCACCGCCTATCTGTCGGCCACGCGGGGTGATGGAGGCCAGAATCTCCTCGGCGCCGAGTTGTTTGAGGCGCTCGGCGTGATACGCACCGAAGAACTTCTGGCGGCTCGGCGGGCGGACCACGGCCTCCAGTTCTTTACCCCGGTCTACGAATTCGGATTCTCCAAGAGTGCGGATGAGGCTTTTGAAAAATGGGGCCGCGAGGCCATGCTTGGGGACTTCGTACGCGTCATACGTCAGTTTCGGCCCGAGATCATCGTATCGCGTTTCCGTGGAACGTCAGCGGACGGACATGGCCACCATCAGGCAGCGGGCATCATGACCCAGGAGGCAT
>DASTBJ010000800.1:0-12199 GCA_035712125.1 Terriglobia bacterium | reverse complement strand
TGACACTCTCGCGCTGGAATATCCGGAAAATCGTGTGAAGTCGGTGACGCTGGTTCCGCTTCAGGAGCGCATTACCGGTAGTGTCCAGACGACGTTGTGGGTCCTGATGAGCGCCGTAGGCGTCCTGTGGCTCATCGCGTGCGCCAATATCGCGAACCTGCTGCTTGGGCGGGCCGTTGCCAGGACAGGCGAGATCGCGCTCCGCTCCGCTCTCGGAGCCGGCCGCGGGCGTGTGGTTCGGCAACTGCTGACCGAAAGTTGCGTGCTGGCGGGATTGGCCGGGCTGGCAGGTGTGATGCTCGCTTTCGTGCTCGTTCGAGGAATCGTGGCGTTCTCACCCTCAGACCTGCCCCGCATCGACGATGTGCGGATGGACACGACTGTCCTCCTGTTCGCGCTTGGTCTCTCGCTGGTGTCGACAACGCTTTTCGGGCTCCTGCCGGCTCTGCGCACCTCGCGACTGGACCTCTCCGATGCGTTGAAGCAAGGAAACTCGAACGCGACCGTCTCGCAGGCGCACTCCCGGCTCCGCTCAGCGCTGGTGATTGTCGAAGTCGCGTTATCGGTTGTCCTGCTTGCGACAGCGGGGCTTCTGGCGCGATCGTTCCAGGCGCTCTATCACCAGGACCTCGGTTTCACGAAGGACCAGTTGGTGGTGGCTTATACGGAGTACGTGACCGGAGACGACGCGGACAGCATAACGACCCGCAGTCGATTCTACGTCGATCTGCTGGACCGGCTGCGTGCCGCCCCTGGAGTGAGTGCCGCAGCCGGTGTCGCCTACGTCGGCATGGGCTGGGAGCCAAGGACGCCACGCGACTATTGGGTCGAAGGCCGCCCGGAGGCACGACCGGGGGAACGGCCACAGGCCGAGTTTCACGCCGTCACGGACGGCTACTTTAAGACGCTGGAGATTCCGATTCTGGCCGGGCGCGACTTCGCCAGGACAGATATGCGGGGCGGGCCGCCGGTCGTCATTATCAATCAGACTCTCGCGCGCACTGCGTTTCCCGGCGAATCGCCGATTGGACGTCGTCTTAGGACAGGGACGAGTCTGGTGGCGCCCTGGATGGAGATTATCGGGGTTGTTGGCGACAATCGTTGGCAGGACCCGAGTCAACCGGCGCAGGCGGTGATCTACGCGTCATCGACGCAGGGCTTTGGCAACTCGCCGTCCATCCTGGTTCGGACATCGTTGGACCAGGCGTCGATCGCAACGACGGTGCGCCGGATGTTGGACGACGCGAGTACCCCAGTGCCGGTTAAGTTCGAGAGCATGGAACAGTTATTCAACAACACGCTGGCATATCCCCGGTTCCGCACGCGGGTAATTGGGCTGTTTGCAGTCGTGGCGACGATCCTGGCAGCTGTGGGGATCTTCAGCGTGCTGGCATACCTGGTGGGACAGAGGACTCGCGAGTTCGGCGTCCGAATGGCCCTGGGCGCGCAAGCCGGCGATGTCATCCGTCTCATCGTGAATCAAGGATTACGGTTGGTCGCGATCGGCCTCGTGTTGGGACTTGCCGGTGCACTTGCTTCGGCGCGGCTGCTTACGGGTCTCCTCTATGAGATCAGCCCGTGGGATGCCGTCACGTATCTCGGAACGATCGCCGTGCTTGGCAGCGTGGCCCTTCTGGCGACGCTTCTTCCCGCTATCAGAGCCGCCACGATCACGCCTACAGTCGTGCTCCGTCAATAGTAGCCGGGTCCGCTGTCAGGGCGACATCCACCGAAAGTTTGCGGATATAATCTGCGCCATGAAATCCCACATCCGCTGGCGGCTTCTAACAATAGCTTGTCTGGTTGCTGCGATCCCCGTGACAGCCCTGGCACAGGACTACATCCAGGTGAGGCCCAACGTCCCTCATGGCATGGTTCAGTCCGTCGCGTACAAATCAAAGTCACTGGGAACGGATCGCAAGATCATGGTGTATACGCCGCCGGGCTACGAGCAGTCGACCGGACGCTATCCCCTGCTCTACCTGCTTCACGGGGCCGGCAGCGACGAGACGTCGTGGACCCAACGCGGCATGGCGCATGTAATCCTCGACAACCTGATTGCCGAGGGCAAGATGAAGCCTGTCGTTGTGGTGATGCCGTTTGGCTTTGCTGCGCAACGAGCGCCGGGCGCCGGCCGGGGAGACGCGGCAGAAAACAAGATGCAGCGTGAGGGCTTCCTCAAAGACTTTCTCGAAGATGTAATGCCGTTCGTCGACTCGAAATATCGCGTCTACACGGATCGTGAGCACCGGGCTATCGCCGGACTCTCGCTGGGTGGAGCGCAGGCGCTGGCCATCGGTGTGACGCATATCGACCTGTTCAGCCGCATCGCGGCATTCAGCCCGGCGATGGGTGCATCCAACAATCCTGCAACAGGTGGCATTGATTTTGAAACCGTACTGGCGCAAAACGCGGCCCGGCTCAACAAAGACGTCAAACTGCTTTATGTGAGTTGCGGCACTGAGGACACACTCTTCGCGTCCATTCGCGATTTCACGGGGCAACTTTCAAAACACAAGGTCGAGCACACCTATCGTGTCACCGGTGGCGCGCACGTATTCCCTGTCTGGCAACGAAACCTGGTTGAGGTCGCACCGCTGCTGGTGCCGGAACAATGAGCGCCATGTTTCGAAAAATCGTCCTTTCATTGCTTCTCGCCTTTCCGCTATTGGCGCATCATCCCGTCGCTGCGAAGTTTGATCTGAGCAAGAAGCGAACGCTACGAGGCGTAGTCACGCGTGTCGACTGGTCGAACCCGCACGTTCACGTGCTGATGCGCGCACAGGATGGCAGCCAGACGACGAACTGGGCCATCGAACTGGAAAGCGAACTCGAACTGGCACGGAGTGGATGGAATGCAGACTCGCTGAAGCCTGGAGATGCGATCACCGTGCAAGGGCCTCTCGCCAGAGACGGCAGCACGCAACTGTGGGGCGAGTCCATCGTCCTGACTTCGACGGGCCGCCGTGTACTTCAGATGACTCCGGAAGCTATCGCGTTTTTCAGGCCGGCATCCAATGCCCCGCCCGCGGGGCCGGCGCCGCGCTGGCCAGACGGCGCTCCCCGTCTTGGTCCTGCTCCCGGCGAGCGCGGTTACTGGGCAAGGCCGAGTGCTACCAGCTTGCAGGAGAGTGGCGTCAACGTTGAAATGGACAGCCACGGACTGCTCAAAAACATCAACGACGCCGCAAAGGTCGCGCCATTCCAACCGTGGGCGCGCGACCTCTACATCCTGCGACAACGGCGATTCCTCCAGGACGACCCCATGTTTCTGGAGTGCTACCCACCCGGCGCCGTGCGTCAGTTTCAAATGCCTTTCGGTATCCAGTTCATCGAAGACAAACCGTTCCAGCGCATTTTCGTTATGAATGGCGGGGGCAATCACGACTGGCGCTTTATCTACACCGATGGACGCGAACAAAAGGGCGCCACCCGCGGGAACGCCGACAATCCTCTCTTTTATGGAAACGCCGTCGGGAGATGGCAGGGCGACACGCTGGTAGTCGACACTCGAGGTTTGAACGAAAAATTCTGGTTCAGCAACGGCGGTCTGCCCCACACAGATCGGCTTCACCTGATCGAGCGGTTCACGCGCACAGACGCCAACACATTGAAGTACGAAGTCACAATTGACGATCCGGGCGCGTACACGCGTGCGTGGACCGCTCAATGGACGTTGCAGTGGGTGCCGGAGGATCTACCGGCGTATTACTGCCAGGACAACCGAGCATGATGAAAAGACTCGTTCGAATTGCAGTCACTCTGATCCCCCTGCTTTCGCTCCTCGTGCCCACGGTCTTCGCCCAGGGCCGCGGAGGTCGCGGTGGCCAGGCTGCTCCGGACACGCGGCCGGCGCCTCGCTGGCCTGACGGCCGAATCAATCTTGGTGCGGTGCCCGGAGCAGAGATGGGTTCGTGGGATGCAACGCCCACTTCCATCCCGCTGGCGCGGGCTGATGCGGCATCGGACTTTGGTCTGTTTGCTGCCGACATGTCCGAGCCAACGGATCCTTTCCTTGCGGCCAAGCCAAAACTCAGCCAGATTCCTTTTCAACCATGGGCGCGCAGCCTCTTTGCCGCGCGGGTCCTGACGCGGCAGGAACCGTACACGCGATGCAAGCCGTCCAGCGGAGCACGTCAGGTCGCGACGGCGTACGGAACTCAGCTTCTCGAGGTTCCTGAGATGAAGCAGTTCTTCATCGTCGAGACCGGAGGCGCACACAGTTTCCGGACTGTCTATATGGATGGTCGTCCGCATCCCGCAAAGCTTTCACCCAGCAGCCGCGGTCACTCCATCGGCCGCTGGGAAGGCGATACGCTCGTCGTCGATACGACTGGCTTCAACGAGAAGGCGTGGATCGATAACCTCGGAATTCCCACGACCGATCGGCTGCGTACGATCGAGAAATTCACGCGCACGAATTACAGCACGCTGAAGTATGAAATCACGATCGAGGATCCCGGCGCTTACACCGCACCCTGGACGAGCGGGTTTTATTTCCGCTGGACACCAGGAGAGAGCTTCGAGTTCGTCTGTCAGGAGAACAACCTCGCGCCCGAGTTGATCATGGGAGACGATGGTATTGCCGTGAGACCGCCGTCGTTTGTTCCCTAGCAAAATGGGTCAGGCAGAGAAATTTCGGGATTGGAAATTTCTCTGCCTGGCCCCGATTTTACTCGAGGAACCGCTCAACATTTCTTGCGAGTCAAGTCCAGAGGATCCTTTCGACGTCTCCACGTTGGGTACCGAACTGGGCCTATTATCCGACTCCGGTAATTAGTGCTTTTGTCACGGTATGTCCTCCGACGCCCGTACCTTTGACGAAGCAACAAGACGCTCAGGCGGGACAAGCCAGACGAAAAGCAATCCGACGAAACAAATCACGGTACCGGTGATGAAGACAGAATGCAAAGCTGCGGCCAGCATGTGCTGGAACGTATCGACGACTTCCGGGGCGAGCGACTGGCGAACCGCGGGCTGAAGAAAGATGTTCGGATTCTGAGCGAATTCAGAGAATGAAGGTGACGTTCTCACCACCCCGGACATTTCCTGATTGAGCCGCTGAGTGAGAACAGTCCCCATCACGGCGACACCGACGGCGCTTCCCACACTCCGGAAAAACTGCGACGTTGAAGTTGCGATGCCGAGTTGATTTCGAGCGACGGAATGCTGAACGGCAATCATCGAAGTAATCATCACAAGACCCATTCCGGCGCCAAGGAACAGCACGTTGCGTAGAATCACGAAGCGCGTCGTATCGGCATTCATCATGTCAAGCATCAGATACCCGGCAAGCATCAGCGACATTCCGACGAACATTACCTGCCTGAAGGTAAAGCGCAGCAGGAGGCGTCCCCCGATCGCGGAGGTGACAACCCATCCGAGAAGCAACGGCGTCAAAACGCCTCCCGCTTCTGTCGCGCCAGTGCCCTGCACGCCCTGAACAAATAGCGGAATGAACGACAGCAAGCCGAACATCACGATGCCGGACAGGAATGCGTTAACGGTCGCGCCGGTAAACGTCATGTTGCGGAACAATTCCATCGGAAGAAGTGGTTCTTCGGATCGTCTTTCCGTCATTACGAAAAGACCCAAGGCAACAACCGTGCCCCCGATCAGGGCCAGTGACGTAGGGGAATGGAACTCAAATGAAGTCTCGCTTCGGATCAGAAGAAGCATCAACAGCGTCATGGCAAGACTGAACAGGCTGATTCCGGCCAAATCCAGCCGGTGCTTCTTTCGCAGCGACGGGTCCTCGACGAGTTGCGTCCAGATGACAATCGCGGCGGCGAAGGCAAAGGGCGCGTTGAGATAAAAAACCCAGCGCCAGCTCAACGTGTCCGTCAAAAACCCGCCGATGAAGGGACCGGTGATGCTGGCGATACCCCACACGCTGCTGAAGTAACCCTGGATGCGAGCCCGTTCAACCGGCGTGTACAGTTCCGCGATGATCGTCATTCCCAGTGAGAACAGGCCTCCCGCACCGAGACCTTGAATGGCTCGGAACGCGACCAGTTGCCCCATGGATTGTGCGACTCCACACGCGATGGAGCCGAGAAAGAAGAGCGCGACGCACAGCACGTAAAACAACCGTCTGCCGTAGAGATCCGAAAGTTTTCCCCACAGCGGGACGGTCACCGTGGAGGTCAGAAGATAGGCGGAGAAAACCCAGCTATAGATTTCCAGCCCGCCAAGCGAAGCGACGACTGTAGGCATCGCGGTGCTGACAACCGTTGCCTCAAGCGCTCCCAGCAGCATGCCGAGCAGGATGCCCGCGGTGACAATAGTTCGATGTTTTGAAGGCATTTGGAGTTTCGTAACAGAATTCAGGGACGGAATCGCAAAACTTAGATTGTAATAGATGTCGGACGCCTGAGGTCGCGGCGAATCATTACGTTTGTCAGGGAGATCGTGATCTTCAGGCGCAGTGTGCCAAGCAGGTCATTACCGTTCTTGCGGATTCTTCTGCGACCGTCGAACCCATGATCTCACCATTGCAGCTATCTCTGAACCCTGAGCTCTGCCGGCCTCCGCAGCCGCCGCGCGTTTTGTGAGATCCAGTATGTTCGGAAAGATCGCGGCCGCGGATCTTGCATCGGGAGCGACAACCTCGACGCGGGCACCTTCGGCGCGAAGCTTCTCGATCTCATGCGACTTCATTCCCGGCCCCTCACGCATGATTGCGAGCACGATCACGAGGTCATGGCCTGAAGCGAGATGGGCATTCGTGCCGGATAATACTCCCGCATCCATGTAGCGGCGCTCATTAATTGTCGCAGGTGGGGCAATCATCGGCGCAGCACAACTTGATGCGACGGCTTCCAGGAGCGGAACGTCCGAGTCTTTGCTCCAGACATTAAGCACTCCCGTCGCCACATCGATACTCGTGATCAACAAAGCGCGATCCGGCCAGGACGCGTCCGCAGGCAGGTATGAACGAACTGTTGCGAGGCGGCTTTCCTCAGATTCCGTCGGTGCGGCCAAAGCCATCTCGCCCAGCCTGATGAGAGCCGCTGTGTTCAAAGGCGTCATGTCGCCGGGCTTCTGAAGTTCCGCACGCGCCCGCATGAGGGCAGTAACGTCCCGTGGTGGAGTGGCCGGCGGAGGAGCAATCTGACGAGCATACAACGCGTCAATGTCCTCTCCGGAGGCAAGACTGGCGCCGACAATCGCACCGGCAGAAGTGCCAACCATCAGGTCGCTATGAGTGAGATCAACACCGGCGTCGCGCAGGCCTTTCAGTATCCCTGCCTGCCAGGCGACTCCAGAGGTGCCACCTCCGCCGAGAACAAGCGCGAAAGTCATGAGTCTCTTAATAGCAGGACGCGGACGAACCCGCAAGACAGGCAGACGAGGGCGGCATCAATGAGAGCACCGCCCTTCAATCAACTCTATAAACGAGATCAGAAGATCGCTGCGGCGTTCTTTACGCTCTGCGACCGCACACGGACGCGCTGCACGGCGTTCAACACGTCGATAGGTTGGGCGACGTACGTTGAGCCCAGCTTACCCATCCACTCCGCATCACTGGTCAAGCGTTGGAGCAGTTCCGGATATGCGGTCAGGGCCTTCACGCTGGGATCCCAGCTGGCGTTGTACCCACTCAGTGGAAGGCTGCCGTTTGTATCCCGGACCTGATGAACCCACAGGTTGGCCTGCATCATTTCAAACGGACGCGCAGTCGCCCGGAACAGATCTCTCAATATCGCATCCGGATACAGTGCGACCGGAGCGACAAGGTTTTCGAGATTGTTGCCGGTGACCGGCTGAACAGCCACAGGCAGCATCTGTGGCGCGGGCAGGGTCGGCAGGGGCACAGGCACCGGAGCTGCAGCAACGGGGATCGGTGCGTCAGCCGGCCCTGGCAGTCCAGTGACTTTCGTTTGGGTTTCGACCCAGATCGGCGACATCAACTTCACTTGCAAACGAGTCTCTATAGGCAGAACGACGTCGGGCCCGCGCTTTGGCGTCGCCAGGAGTTGGAAGACCGTTGTCGGAGGAAACAGAAGGAAGAAGGTGTCGCGCTTCGCATGACCGGGACCTTGAATTGCGCCGTCCGCCTTTATGACTGCTTTCTGTCCTTTCTTTTTTGCCACGTCGACAATCTTGGTCGACACGCCGTCGTAGACTTCGCCAGTTGGCGTGATGATCTCCTGCAGACGAATTTCCATCGACGAACGGCCGACCAAACGGCCGGCGCGATCCGTCATCACGATTCGTCCCACGACGCTGGATCCGCGCGGAAGCAGAACCGGACCACGACGGCCGGCCGCTCGAATATCTTCGGCGAGTGTAAATAAAACCGGGTCATTTTCCTGAACCTTGTTGGTGTCCAGGGTCTCGTTCAAGACAACGGGAAGAATCGTGCCTTCCGGGATCATCATTTCCGGAGCAGCAGCAGCCATTAGAATCGCAAGCAGCCCAGTAGACAACATGAGTCCTCCTTTACCACCGTCGGCCGCGACCGCGGCCCGGGCCAATCTCGTACGTGTTGAAAGTGATGTATTCCCGCGGGTGGTGGCGCGAATTCAGGATGACGGCAGAGGCAATTCGTCCTGCTGCGTCAATCGCCGCTTTCCCAAGAATCACCGATGAGGGGTACGCAGGTGCAACAACCACGGAAGGAGGCGGAGCCGGCGCATAGACAACAGTCGTCGGCGCGGGCTGCTGATAAATCACCGTTGGTGCGGGTTGATAAACCACTGTTGTCGGAGGCGGAGCCTGATAGATCACCACCGGATCCTGGCGCGGGAAGACTACAAATGGCGGCTGAGCACTGGCTGGAGGCGCGACCACAACCGGAGCCGGTGGCGCTGCCGGTGCGGCCTGAAGAGCCGGTGCGGGCGGCACGGCGTTCAACAGCCAGACGCCGGTCGTCTGCTCGTAACATGCCCAGCCCTGTGAATTGCCATCGGCAGTCGTGTATTGCTGCGGCGATGGACAGGTGTAGCTCTGAAGCTGTCCCCCCTGCCCTGTCACATAGGCACCGCTGGCCATCTGGCCGTTAATCACGATCTGTTGCGGAATTCGAGTTGGGGCTGGGGCTGTTTGAGCCTGTGCAAATAGAACGGAAGGAGAGAACGCCAGTATCCCCACAACGGCGATCCCTAAGAAAAACACCCTATCTCTCATCGAGTCCTCCTGGATGAGTACTTAGATCACACCGGAATGGATGCCGTGGTTAAAAAATGTAACAAGCGTTTTTGAGAGCCATCCGTCTATGTCCACGTTGAGTACAGGGATGGACCACCAGCTTCTTTTGATTCGGGAAGATATTCGAACCAGCCGATACGTCGCCGATGCGCTTCAAGGACGAGGGTACAGCGTCGTAACGGCGTCCATGATGGACCTGAGCGCCGACCCCGGCCTGGCCGACAGCTTCGATCTGATCGTCATCGATCACTCCGAGCCTCGCTTGAACGCCATGGATATCTGCTCAGAGCTCCGACACCGCCACGTCCAGGTGCCGCTGGTTGTGTTGGCACACCGTGCACAGGTACCGCGTCGCGTGGAAATATTCAATGCAGGCGCGGATGATTACCTGATCAAGCCCATCGATCCGGAAGATCTCAGCGCGCGGATCGAAGTACTTCTGACCCGTTCGTGCAGGAATAAGAAACCGGAGATCGTCTCGCACAAGTTCGGGAAGTGGCGCGTGGATTTCCGCCGCCTCTCGTTCACACGCGATGGTGTAAAGGTGGAATTGTCGGAACGCGAAATCCGGCTTCTGCGCTATTTCGTGGACAACCGCGGAAAGATCATTTCGCGTACTGCGTTGCTGCGTGACGTCTGGGGATATCGCCAGGCGCCATTGACGCGCACCGTCGATGTTCACGTGCTGAGGCTACGCAACAAGATCGAAGACAATCCCAGAGAACCACGATTCATCGTGACAGTGCCGGGGTTCGGCTACCGTTTTGATGGATGACTCGACCTTCTTCGGTTAGTTGATCTCTCCGGTCTCGGTCTCGACCTTTTGTCCTGCCCTGATTTCAAACGCGCGAACGACGGATCGATAATTCTCCTTATCCAGTTGGAGCAGAACATAGTCATCCTTAGTTTGAACCATGAACCAGTGTCTGTTGCCTCCTGCGGAGCTTGAAGTCGGCGCACCTGAGGCGATGGCTGTCCACTGAGCGGACCGCGCGTAGCTGTATTCCGCACTCTTGATGTCCGTGTACGCGAATGCCTTTACCGTGTTGCCTCGTACATCGAGAACCCAAAAGTAGCTTCTGTCGAACGCGACCATGGCCTCTACATACTGCTTCTTCTCGACGGCCTGAAGCGTCGCCTTTTGAAATACCTCGTAAAACGAAGCGGGCTGCTCCGGCGAAACGGGTCTCGGCTGGTTGACCCTCGCAGTTGGCGCCGGCTCTGTTCGTGATGCGACCAGCGGCAGCGCCGCTGAGGCGTTCGACGGTGCTGTGGGAGTCACCGGTGCAACGAGTGCAGCCGGCACCGATGCGGCTGGCGCACTCACCGGAGGTGTCACTCGAGCAGTCGCTGCGGGCGCTGCCGAAGGTGGCGTAATCTGGGAAGCCGGACTCGTCACCACGGGAGCTGTTGCAACTGCAGCAGGCGTCGCGACTGCGGGAGCCGCCGCGGATGGCGTTGACGCCGCTGCCGTTGCTGCAGGAGATGTCGGTCGGTTAGAAGCTGACGGCACAGTCACAGATGGCGAAATCGGAGACGTGGCCGGGCGTGTCACGGGCGCCGTTTGCTGCGGCGTCACCGCCTTCGCATTCGCAGCCGCAGGTGGCGCTGCCGCGGACCCGCGGACCGGCACTGAACTCGCAACCGGTGCTGAAACCGGTCGAGAAGCGGAAGCCGTCGTTGAAACCGTGGGCGGTGCGGACGGCTTGGAAGCTGCAGCGACAGATACTACGGGTCCAATAAAGGGTGACCCCAGCGACACCGGTGCCGGCGTCATCGAAATATCCAATTTAAGCGCGGCGTCGCCGGGCGTCGAATTGGCGGGCCGGCGACTCGCAACAGGCGCTGACACTGTAACGGGCGCCGTCCGGGTGATGGCAGCAGTCGACCTGGCCGGGGCAGCAACGCCCGAGAGATCGGTCGCTGTATTTGAAGGTAACGGAATCACCGTGAGCGGAGCACCGGGTGGCGGCAGTACGATCGGCTTCGAAAAGGCGTTGGTGTTGACGGGCATAATCGAAGCGAGACTGACTGGCTCATACTTCCGCAGAACAATCTTGTCAAGAACCCGTGCCTCCGGGACCGGTTGTGTTTTTGCGATCGCCTCGATCCCAGCGCTCGCCGGAACGCGTTTGAAGTCGCGGAATTGAACCTCGACAAAGATCTGTTCGCCCGATTTCAATTCCAGGTTCAGCGATTGCCCTCGCGCCGGTGCGCGCGTGTAGCTGAACACGTGGGTGCCTCCAGAAACCGGGTACCCAAAGAATTCGCCAGGCGCGATTTTGCCAAGCTGTCGGGTAAGCCCCCCGACCTTGTGGACCGTCGGAAGTTCCTGCGGTGCGGGTGAGTCGGCGGGCCGATAAAACCAGACAGTCGCGGCCTGCCCTGCAGAATTCACCTGGGCGACCGTTGTGGACGCCAATCCTAGCATCATGATGAGGCCAAAGAGGATCTTCATCGACCAGACTCCCTTCCGGTACGAGCAATCGTCCGACGTTTTTCCGCTACGGAGAAATATTTGTCAATAGATCCGACGGTGGGGAGGAGTCAGTGTGGCGCCCTCCGTTAAGGGCTAGTGACCGGGTAAATAGCTGCCAAATAAGGTCTTCGGCCAGCCCACCCGTTCGACGAGGTAGTCGCGGGACTGATGCACCTGCCGGCGGATGCGGTCCAAATCCACTCCAACCAGCTTGCCGTCGCGCTTGAGGATCTTGCCGCCAACGAGGACCGTGTCAACGTTGCTGGAATCCATTCCCTGAACGATGGCGCCAAAAACATTGTTCACGGGCATGACGTTGATCTGATCCATGCGCAGCATGATGATGTCGGCTTCCTTGCCTGGGGCGAGGGTTCCGACCTTGCGATCGAGACCGTTGTCTTTCGCGCCCTCGACGGTGGCAAAATTTACGACGTCGCGAACGGTCAAGAGACGCGGCAGATTGGCACCAGCGGTTCGCTGGTTGCTCAGCGCCAGCATGCGCTGCAACGTGAAGACTGATCGCATCTGCGTGAAGAAGTCCGACGGCATCTGCGTTTCAACATCGGT
>DASTBJ010000799.1:0-9035 GCA_035712125.1 Terriglobia bacterium | reverse complement strand
CTTGCCGATCGAACGGAAGTCCAGCTGGCTTATGCGATCGGCGTGGCGGATCCGGTTTCAGTGGCGGTGGATACGTTCGGGACCGCGAAGATCGACGAAGCCAAGATCTCCGAACTGGTACGAGCAAACTTCCAGCTCACGCCCCGGGGGATTATCGAATCGCTCAACCTGCGTCGTCCGATTTACCGGAAGACGGCGAGTTACGGTCACTTTGGCCGGAATGAACCCGAATTCTCGTGGGAAGCGACCGACAAGGCCGCCGCGTTGAAGGCAGGGGCAGGGCTGTAGGGAGCGTCCGTCCAATGTCCGCTGGTCCGTTGGCTGTTGTACGCCAACGGACAGCGGACATTTCAAAGAACCCGCCCGACACCACCTACGTCTTCATCCGCAGCATCATCCAGAATCCGCCGGCGCCGAAGATGATATTCGGGAACCACGCCGCGACGAATGGCGACAGCTGATTAATCCCTCCCAGCTTGCTAAAAAGCTCCATCGTCGACCAATAGATGATCCCAACCGCCAGGCAGAGGCCGATACCGTAGAACGCGCCCTTGCGTCCGGTCTTGAACGAAAACGGCACGCCGATGAGCGCCATGATGAACGTCACCAGCGGAAATGAGAGCTTTCGGTAGAGATCCACGGTCAGCCTGCCGACATCGATTCCGCTGCGACGCAGGTCTTCAACATAACCCTGCAGTTCGGTGTAATTCATCTGGTCCGCTTCACGGACCTCTCTCTTGAAATACGACGGATCGTTCATCTCAAAGACCGTCTTCCGCTGGAACATTTCCGCTTGAATCTTGTGCTCCGGAGAGAACTTTCGCTCCCATCCGTCCTCAAGAATCCATCCGCGGCCATTCCAGGTCGCTCGCTTTGCAAACAGCCGTTCCTCAACCCTGAAGGTTTCAAGATTCAATTTGAGAATAGAAAGATTGGCAAAGGCGCTGACGCTCGGATCAAAGAACGTGTAGTGGTACAGCAGGTTTCCTGTTCCCATCATGAGCTTGCGATACGGATCGCGGTAGGTCTGCGGCGCGTTACCCCGGATGATGTCGTGATATTCGTCCTGAATCCGGTTGGTCCATGGCAGCACGTAGTCCTGCATCATGTACACGATTCCCGAAAGCATCGCAGCCATCAAGATGATGGGCAGGGACAGTCGATAAAGACTGACCGCACCGGCCTTGACGGCGAGAATCTCGTTGGTCTTCGTGAGGGTTCCCAGATTGATCAGGATTGCCAGCAGCACCGCAAGCGGTACGACCCAAAAAAAGATCTGAGGCATCAGGAAGAGAAAATAGACGATAACGGTTCCGACCGGGATCTGGTGCTCGATAATCGAGGGTAGCAGTTCGAAGAGCGTAACGACGATAAAGAGAAACGCAAAGACGCTAAGGACAATCACGAAGAAGAACCAGAAACCGCGCAGCACGTAGGAATCGATGAGCTTGAAGAACCGAAATCGACTCGTAAAGGTATAGGCCCATTGCCTCAGATGGAGGTCGCGCGGCTTCACCGCAGTCAGCTTTCCCTGAACCCATTGCAGCGCATGCGCCACGGATGCGATAAAGCGGTTTTCATGCAGTCGATCAGAACGCGCGAGCAGAATCATACCCAGAATGCAGAATCCGATATTCGGCAGCCAGGCCCCAATGATCGGTGAAAATGCGCCCGCTCCGGTGGCGCGCGTGCCGCCAACGAGGGATATGTAATATCCGAACATGAGAACGAGACTCAGGACCAGGCCGGTGGAACGGCCGCCCCGACGCGTGGACACGCCAAGCGGCAATCCCACCAGCGCGAACGCTATACAAGCGAAGGGAAGCGCGAATCGCTGATGAAATTCGATGGTTTCCTTCAGCGACGCGGTGCCGTCACGGACATGTTCCCAGAGCGTACGAGTTGGGACTTCTTCCACCGGCGTGGTGGACCGGACCGCCGGCTCCGGCAGATCCAGCGAAAAGGTGGAGCTGGAGAAACTGGAATACACATAACCGTCTGTAGGCCTGCAGCCCGGCGGTTGCACGGCCTTCGGATCGGGCGGGCACAGCATATGCGTACTTCCGTTCACCAGAGAGAGCTGCAAACTCCGATTCGAGTTCGTCGGTGTGATACTGCCGGCCTGCGCAAAGGTGAAGTCCGGTCGATCCGGATCCTTCATTTCAGCAAGAATGATGCCCTGGCTTTGTATGCCGTTACCGGTCTGGGAACTGTTGACCCAGAGGACCCAGGGAAGATTCGGTCTCTCATAGAACACGCGAGGGCGTAACTCGATGTTCGGATATTTCAAGGCCAGGGCCGCCACAGTCTTCCGTAAGTCGGCCTGGGTCTGCGGGGCGACCGAGGTGGTCAACCACTGCGTCAGTCCCCATGCCATCAGGGCCAACAACAAAACGGGCCGAAGGATCCGGCGCATCGAAACACCCGCTGCCCGCATGGCTATCGCTTCACTGTCAGAAGAGAGCCGACCGAATCCTGTGAGGATACCGACCAACAAGGCCATTGGCACCGTCACGATCAGGACGGCGGGCACCAGCGCAGCGATGACGGTCCACAACTCGGACACGGTGGGAGACTGCCGGACAATGATCTCCAGCAGCAAGCCGCCGCGGCGAGGACCCGAAAGGACGATAAAGGTCAGGGCTATCAGAGCGATGAGAGCCGGGACCAGGACTTCACGGAAGATATAGCGGTCGAGTCGTCTCATGAAAAGATACACAACCAGCGCCAGCTGAAGGCGGACTTAGATTACCATTAGGACGATAGATGCCGACCCTGATTTCATTCCTCTGGCACATGCATCAGCCCTTCTATAAGGATGTTGTCGGCAATGCGTACGTCATGCCCTGGGCCTACCTGCACGCGACGAAGGATTACCTCGGCATGGTTGAACTCAGTGGCGAGTTTCCGGACGTTCATCAGACTTTCAATCTGGTTCCATCGCTTGTCGTGCAGGTGGACGAATACTCGCGCGGCGTCGCCCGTGACCCCCTGTTCGACCTGGCTTTCTCTCCGGCCGAGGAGTTGGACGCCGCAGCTCGAGCATTGATAGCGAAGAAGTTTTTTCCCGTACCCGTGCGGACCATGGTCGAACCTTACCCGCGATACCTCGAATTGCTTTCGCGCCGGGAGAGTTCCTTCACCGCGCCCGAACTCCGCGACATTCAGGTCTGGTGGACTCTGGCATGGATGGATCACGACAGGCGCCCGGCGTCGTTGGTTGAGAAGGGGCGAGACTTCAGCATTGCGGACCAGCAGGCTTTGCGTGGCCTGGTGCTGGATACGATCCGTGAGATTGTTCCCGCCTACCGGAAACATCAGGAACGGGGTGAGATCGAGATTTCGACGACTCCGTTTTATCACCCGATCCTCCCGCTCCTGGTACACAGCCGCGTCGACGATGGCCGTGTGCCCGTCGACTTTCAGTTTCCTGACGATGCGTTTGAACAGTTACGCCGCGCACGTGCGTTCATGGAAGAGCGGTTCGGAGTCGCTCCACGCGGCTTGTGGCCTTCTGAAGGTTCCGTTTCACAGGCGATGTCAGAACTCGTTTCCAAAGCGGGATTCGCGTGGATGGCGACGGATGAAGGCATTCTCGAGAAGTCGGGTGTCCATGTTTACGACGGCGACCGCGGTCGTCTCTATCGGCCGTATCGGCGTGGTGACGTTACCGTGTTCTTCCGGGACAGAAACCTGTCGGATCTGATCGGATTCCATTACATGCATGGTTCGGCGAAAGACGGCGCGAAGGATCTGCTGCGGAGAATCAAGGAACTGCCGGACGGTTCCCATGTATCCATCATTCTCGATGGCGAAAACCCGTGGGATTATTATCCGGCAAGTGGTCGTGACTTCCTGCGATTCGTTTTCGACGGCATACGAAACGACACGGCCCTGGAAGCAGTAACACTATCGGAAGCACAGAGCCGGATGACGCCGGCAACCCTGGACTGGCTGGCTCCGGGATCCTGGGCTGGCGCGAATTTTGGAATCTGGATGGGGCACCCCGAAGACTACGAAGCCTGGGCGTGGATCGTGCGGGCGCGTCAGACGCTCATGTCGGCGAAGGGCACGGTGGAGCAGGAGCAGTGGGATCAGGCGTACGACGAACTGCTGGTGGCGGAAGGCAGCGACTGGATGTGGTGGTTCGGGAATGATTTCACGAGCGAGGAAGATCCGGTGTTCGATGCGCTGTTTCGGCGGCACATCGGGAATATTTATTTCCTGCTGGGGCTGCCGCAGCCGCAGGGGCTGGACGTCCCTATCAAGAAAAGTCTCGCAGGGAAGAGCGGCGTAATGTTTCAGGGGACGCTTTGATGTTGCCCTACAGCAGGTCCTTCAAAACTTCGAAAAGTTCTTCCTTCGTCGCGTTGGTCGTGACGGAGTGCCCGGCTTCCAGTTCATACCAGTAAATCGTCCGCTGCCTGCCGTTATCAAAATACAGACCCGGAACCCCGCGGATATCGATTCGATCCGGAATCACCGATGGTCCAAACCGCGGCGTGACCCCTCTCGGCGGCCGCCCAAACGCCGTGATATTCAAAAAGTCGGCCGACGTCAAAGCTCGAGGAAATCTGAAGGTATATAGCAGGAAAGTATTGCCAGATTTCAACTTATATGTCTGCCTCATCACTGGATAGAACGTCGCCTCGTATTCCTCACCGTAATTGCGGATCTTTTGCGGCCCGTTTGGCGGAGTCGCAACCTCCACCATGGTTCGCTCGGCGTGCTCCTTCGACAGGCTCATCAGCTCCACACCGACGCGTGCTGCGGCTTCAGCGTAAGGCACGTTCACGAAATCCTTTTGCTCTACCCACGTGATGATGGGGTTGGGATGTTTTCTGGCATCGTACGGGACACCGGCCGGAACCTGCGCCCGCGCGGCAGTAGCGCCGACCAGCACCAGAAGTTGCAGGACCAGCAGCGGTAGTCTGGCCCGGAGGCCGCGTTGGAATGTCATCGTCGGCGGCAATTATAATCCTCGGTTACGATGATTCCTACGGCTCTAACAATTGCAGGTTCGGACCCGAGTGGCGGCGCGGGTATTCAAGCTGATCTGAAGACGTTCTCCAGCCTCGGTGTGTACGGGATGAGCGTCGTCGCCGCTCTGACCGCGCAAAACACCCAGGGCGTCCGCGATGTCATGCACGTGACCGCCGACTTCGTCGGTCTGCAATTGGATGCGGTGCTGACGGACATTCCACCCGCCGCCGTAAAGACTGGGATGCTGGGTACGGCGGCCGTCGTCGACATCGTCGCTCATAAGATTCGCCGCCACGGCGTGACACACCTCGTCGTTGATCCGGTAATGGTCTCCAGCTCTGGCGTACACCTGCTGGAGCATTCCGGAGAGGACATGCTCAAGCGTGCGCTGTTGCCTCTTGCTCTTGTTGTCACTCCAAACCTTTCCGAAGCATCCGTTCTCACGGGAGTCGAGGTCAACGACCTGCTGGGTATGGAAGAGGCTGCGCGACGTCTCCATCGTATGGGGGCGCGCAACGTCCTGGTAAAGGGCGGCCATCTGGAGGGGGATGCTACAGACGTTTTCTTCGACGGATCCCGAATGCACAGGCTGTCGTCACCGCGAGCGTCCACCAAAAATCTGCACGGCACAGGATGCGTCCTGTCGGCCGCTATCACCGCATGGCTGGCCAGCGGCGTTCCCCTCGAGGAGGCCGTGCAGCGCGCCAAACGCTACGTTACCGAAGCGATAGCGAACAGCCTGCGGCTGGGAAAAGGAACAGGGCCGGTAAATGCCGGGAGGATCGGACTGTTTTAATTCATTCCCTTCCACGCATTGCGAAGCCGCAGCTGTTCGGCCGTCGTCGCCGGAGCTTCGCCCAGGCTCCAGATTTCGTTCTGCGTAAGGGCGGGTGTGATCGTAAGGGACAGTAGCCTCTCGCCTCGCATTACCGTGACCGCGACAGGCCTCCCCAGCGGTTTGGAATGGATGCGTCCGACGATGTTATCGAAAGAAATGCGTTCGGAATCCATGGCCAGAACGACATCGCCAAGGTCGAGCTTTGCTGCCTCGCCTGGTGAATCCGGAAGAACACGACGAATACGGGCGAGGTTTCCTTCGATTCGTTCGAATTCGATTCCCAGAACGACGGAGGCCGGAGTCTTCTGGATGACGACGGCAACTCCGATCTTTTCCATATAGGACCTGTAATCGATATCGACTTTGCCTCGCACGACCCTTTCAAAGAACTCCCCCACCTGAAGTCCCGTCGCCGATTGAATGGCGACTTCGAGCGCAGGGTCGTCCAGACCGGAGGGTCGGGATTGCGCAGTTGACAGCAAATGCCGGAGGACATCCTCCACACCCTTTGCGCCCGAGCTGCGGCTTCGGATTTCAGCATCAAGGAGCAACCCCGCAATCTTCCCCTTCAGGACGTAGGAAATTGTCGCATTCACACTGTTATCGCTTCGTGTCCACGCATTAAAGCTGGCATCTTCCAGACTCCGAACAAACCTTCCGGGCTGATGCTGAAACGCATCGATTTCGACGGAGACTTTCTGAAAGTACTCGGGCGGGGTGAGGATCTTGCTGCGCAATAACAGAAGATCGGCAGTATAGGCAGCCACGCCTTCTGTGAACCAGAGGTTTCGAGAATACGCTTCCCGGGTCAGATCGTACGGCGTCATGGATCGTGGACGCGCCGCCCGGTAGTACCACGCCTTCGTGAGTGCTTGCGCGGCAGCGTAGAGAAACCCATTGTAACTGTTCTGGGCGACGAAATCGTTTTCGCCCGCGGTCAGTCGTGCCGAGTTGGGATAAGCCACCGCCGACGCCCCCGATGTGGGCTGGACTCTGACAAGAAATGTGTAGGACCTAAACGGCACGGTTCCGAACATGGCCGCTGCGGCGCCGGCAATATCGGTGAGGTCCGCTTCAAGCTGCAGGTCCGTCATTTGCGTGCGGGGATTGCTGACAACAATCCGGAACGGGATGCTCTGGTTGTCGAGCTCGATTATTTTAAGCCGTCCGAGGAATGCGGGACTGGTTACAAGAGTTTCGTAGTCCGCGGCAACATAACGATCCCCCTGTTTCTCGAGTGCCGTTTCCGTCCTCCATTCATTCGGAATCTCGTAACGGACGCTTATGGGCCGCTGTGTTTGTCCGGCAACGTACATGAAGACTGAAGCCGGGGTGACATCCGCCAGTTCATCAGTGAACGTTGTCGAATAGACGCGGTAGCGGACTACCAGATCATCGCCGGAAGACTTCGTGATCCGCCATGTCTGTTTGTCCGTCTGTACAAACCGTAGCGGCTGGTTCTGTTTGGTTGCCGCCTCGAATTGCTGAACATTGCCCGCAAAATCGCGAATGGAATAAACACCGGGCGACCACGCCGGCATTGAGAGTTCCACGCTGGTCGACCGCAGACCATTGATCTCAATTTGAATGCCGTAAAGGTGGGACAACGGGTTTCTCGCCGACAGCGTGTACTCGATGGTGACCGCTTGAGCAGACGCCTCGGAAGGGAAGGCCAGGGCGGCGACGATGACAGGAATAGCGAAGAGGCAAGAAAAGCGCTTCATTGCCTATCCTTCTGGATCAGAGCCTTCGCCTTACGAAGGATTTCCCTCTCCTGTGCGTAAGTGGCTTGTTGCATGGCGTCGTCAAGAGGGAACCACTCGACACGGTCGACCTCCCGGTCATGCTTGCTTGGATCTCCCCCTGTGGACCGCAGCAGGTAAAACGTCACGATTTTGAAGATGCGAACCGGAGGTTGCTCCCACCTGGCGTTGTAAGAGTACTTGATCGTGTCGATTCGGCCGACAATGTCGCCCAGCAGACCGGTTTCTTCGCGAACCTCGCGTTGCGCCGCAACTTCCGGAGTTTCTCCACGCTCAATCAATCCCTTGGGTAGAGACCACGCCTGGCGATCGTGCGGCTGAATCAGCGCCACTTCTGCTCCATTTCCGGATCTGCGATAGACGACACACCCGGCGGATATCTCTCGCCTGGTCATTGCCGCAAGATATTACACTCGCGGGGAAAAAACCCGCGGCTTCTTTACATGTTTGGTTTTCGAGACAGCCCGAGGGTGCGAATGCGTTTGTGAAGGTTCGTACGTTCGATGTTCAGACTGCGCGCCGCAGCCGAAACGTTCCAGTCGCTCTCTTCCAGTGCGTGGAGAATCCGTTCCCGTTCGGCATCGTCACGAGTTTCGTGCAGGACGGATTTGGCGATCGAACCTGGTTTCAAACGGATCTCCAGTGGGATCGATTCCGCGGTCAAAACGTCGGCCGATGTCAGGATCGCCATACGTTCAACCGTGTTTCGCAGTTCCCGAACGTTTCCCGGCCATTCGTATTCCGCGAAGATCGTGAATACCCCTTCATCGAACCGCTTCGCCTTGAAATTGTTTCTCCTGCAGAAGTCGGAAAGCGAATACTCCGAGAGAACTCGAATATCTTCACGGCGATTCCGGAGGGCAGGGAGACGGATGGGAACGACGCTCAGCCGGTAGTAGAGGTCCTCGCGGAAGCGTCCCTGAGTCGACATAGCCTGCAGGTCTCGATTGGTCGCGGAGATGACCCGCACGCTGGCGCGGACCGTTCGCTCTCCACCGACGCGTTGGAATTCGCCCTCCTGGAGCACACGAAGCAGCTTGGCTTGCGCGGATTCCTGGAGATCTCCCACTTCGTCCAGGAAGATGGTGCCGCCGTCCGCGAGTTCAAATTTTCCGCGCCGCATCGTGGTGGCTCCCGTAAAGGCGCCTTTCTCGTGACCAAACAGCTCGCTTTCGAGCAGCTCTGTGGGTATTGCAGCGCAATTCACCTTTACAAAGGGACCGTTCGAAAACGGGCTTTCCTTGTGTATATGGGCAGCGAGCAGCTCTTTGCCCGTTCCGGACTCCCCAAAGAGAAGAACGCGCGCGTCGGACTTTGCGACGCGAGAGGCCTGGCCGACAACATGCAGGAACGCTGCACTGCTTCCGATCATTCGGGGAGCGTCACCGACAATCTCGCGGAATCGTTCATTCTCTCCGCGCAATCGCGCATGCTCAAAAGCGTTCTTGAGA
>DASTBJ010000798.1:0-8956 GCA_035712125.1 Terriglobia bacterium | reverse complement strand
GCTTGAAACATCAGGCGAACACGAAGTCAGCGCCAGGACCGCCGCAGCCCGTGCACTTGCAATCACTCAGTTGCCGGCAGCGCCGCAGCTTCTGGAACGGCTTCTCTCGGATCCGAACTCCGATGTTGTCCAGCAAGCGATTCGTGCCATAGGAGACATCGGTCACGTGGACAGCATCCCGCGACTGATCCCCATGCTTTCGCGCGCGCCGCTGCGTCGCGAGGCGAGGGAGGCGTTGCTCAAGATAGGCGCTCCGGCTTCTCAGGAATTGCGAAAGCGGTTTCAGGACGAAAACACGCCAATGGATATTCGCGCTCGGATTCCGAAAGTCATTGCTCTATCGGGCCGGCAGGACGGCGCCGATTTCCTTCTGGAAAACATCCATCGTTTTACCGCGCGGCTGGATACGGCATTACTCAGGGCCTTGAACAACATCCGTCTGCGGCGCGCAGATATCGAGTTCGATCCGGAACAGGTTACGTCCCTCATTGGCGCGGAGGTCGAGCGATACCACAGAATGAATACGCTTGGTCGCGCCCTTGAGGTAGCCCGCCCGCAGAGCATGAAGAGGTCGGGAGAAATACTCGCACTTCTGAAAAAGGCTATCGAGGAGCGCCAGGCCGAAAGCGTGGAGCGCGTGTTTCGCCTGCTCTACCTGATTTATTCTCCCGAGGATATACGGTCCGTTTATTTCAGCTTTAATTCAAGGCCGGCTCAGCGCGCGAGCGCAGTTGAGTTTCTTGATAACCTGATCAATCCGGCGTTACGCGCTCTGGTCATCCCACTCGTAGAGGAGCGGGCGGAAGTATCTTCCGAGCCATCAAGCGATACTGCGTTGTCCGCCGGGGAGGCCGTTCGCATGCTCCTCGCTGACGACGACGAATGGCTTCGGACAATCGCTCAGGAACTGGAATCGAGATGGGGTACAGAAGGTGTCTTTTCGTCGCGAATCGCCTGAGGGGGGTTTCATGACAGTTGCATTGAGCCCCGTTGAGAAGGTGCTGTGCCTCCAGCGGGTCGATATCTTCAAACATGCCACCACGGAAATGCTGACCTACATCAGTTCAATTGCCGAGGTTGTGTCTGTGCCGCCACACACCACAATTTTCTCTGAGCAGGAAATCTCTGATGCCATGTATGTCGTCGTTACGGGACACGTTCGGCTGTCGAAGGAGGGCAAGGAAGTCGTCGTCGTGGGCCCGTCCCAAAGTTTCGGGACCTGGGCGCTTTTCGATAACACACCGCGCCTGATGACGGCCGTCGCGATCGACGATGGGATTCTGCTCAAGATCGTCAGCGACACCTTCTATGAGTTCCTGGCGGATCATGAGGAGGTGACGCCGGCGATCTTCAGAGCGGTTATAGAACGCGTGAAAGTACTTGCGCCGGATGCCCTGTGAGGAGCACTTACTTTGCAGGTACCTCGATTTTATCAGGGACGTCGACATCGATTTTGATGTCACGTTCGTTGTTGATGCCGCGTCCAAAAAGGAAATAGAAGGCAAGCGCGGCCACAACAACAATGAGTACGATTGCGACAGAGGCCACATTGCTGCTGTTGCTGTCGGACATGGTCTACCTCCGGTTAGTTGTTGTAATGCCAGTCGTTTACCCGGCGGTCGCGCCGGGCACCCTCTGGTGAAGATGCAATCCGGTCACCAATTCCCGGTTCGGGGGCAGTAGAAGCAGCAGTAACGAAAGGAGTTTTGTGATGTTGGAAAATCAGAGCTTGCCGCCTGCTTTGTCAGAGGAACTGCCTGAGGTACTTCCGATCGCGATGCTGAAACTGGACGGGAAAGGCAAGGTTCTGTTTATGAATCGTGCTTCCTATGAACTGCTCGCGGCCATGAAGATCAGCCCCGAAAATCTCTCCCAAGCTTTGACGCAGCGTCACCGGTTTCTCGTTCGTCAGGCTCTCCGGGCAAGACTTTCGGCGGAGACGGACTGGGTTCAGAATGGTCGCAGCGTGCATCTGATATTCAAAGCGTCCGCGGATGGAGCTTCCGCTTACCTGTTCATGATCGACCTTACCGCGCAGGCAGACGCGAAAGCTCAGCTCATCCAATCCGAGAAAATGGCGTCTCTGGGGCTGCTGGTGGCGGGCCTCGCTCACGAGATCAACACCCCACTGGGCGCCATCCACAGTAATAACGACACGATCACACGGTCGCTGGAGAAGATCCTGCAACTGCTTGAGGGTGAGGACCTGCTCAACCGCGAGGATAAAAAGCGCGTGGAACAGCTGGTCGGAATCCTTCGTGACGTTTGCCAAAACACGTCCCTGGCCACCGAGCGCCTGATGTCAATTGTTGGAAGCCTGAAGAACTTCGCTCGCATTGACGAAGCGGACTTCAAAAAGGCGGATATCCATGAAGGCATCGACAGTACGCTGACGATTGTCCAGCACCAACTTAAGGGAAGGATTCAGGTAGAGAAACAATATGGAAACCTCCCTCCTGTCGAGTGTCATCCCAACCGTCTAAATCAGGTGTTCATGAACCTCCTCATCAATGCAGCGCAGGCGATCCCCGACAGCGGTACGATTACCATCAGGACCGCGAGGAAAGGTGATTCTGTGACTATTGCGATCTCCGATACCGGGACAGGCATTGATGCCGAAGACCTTCCGAAGATTTTCGATCCCGGCTTCACAACAAAAGGCGTCGGCGTCGGGACTGGGCTGGGTCTATCCATTTGCTACAAGATTATTGAAGAGCACAATGGCAAGATCGATGTTGAAAGCGACAATCAGGGCACTACATTTACGATTACGCTGCCCGTAAGTCATGGTGGGCGTCCGAAGAAGGTGAAACGTGGCTAAGAGAGAACCTCCGGTCATTCTGCTTGTTGATGACGAAGAGATGATCATTACTTCGATCAAATCGTTTTTGGCGATCGAAACGGACTACCAGCTGCTTACTTATACGTCTCCTCTGAAGGCTCTAGAAGACCTGAAAACAAAGATCAAGAGTGTGGACCTGGTGATCAGCGATTACTTGATGCCCGAGATGGATGGTATTTCTTTCCTTGCTGAAGTGAAGAAGAAATTCCCGCTGGTTCCGCGAGTTCTGCTTACCGGTTATGCCGACAAGGAGAATGCGATCAAAGCCATAAATAACGTTGGTCTTTACCAGTACATCGAAAAGCCGTGGAATAACGATGACCTGCGTTTAATTATTCGAAATGGGCTCGAGAAGACCATTCTCCTCAAGCAGCTCGAGGAAAAAGTCCGCGAAGTCGAAAAGGTCCATAAGGAACTCAGCGACGTCCAAAAAGAGATTCTTCGCGTGTTCGTCTAAAGCTGTTCATGTTTGATACAACTCATCACCGCCACTCTTTGTGCTGCCCCGTCTGATACGGCTTGGTTTGAATCACTTGCGTTCATTGGAATCGATACTGCACGTGTCCACACATCGGAGGGGAGCCGTACATGATGCGACCAACGTTCAATCGGGCCTTTCTGGTGGTTCTGTGCGCAATGGGGAGCCTTGCTGCACCACTGCTTGGGCAGCAGGCGGACATTCCACCCGCCGTGGATGGGGCAGTGCCTGAAGCCGCCGTCGGCGCCGAAGCGGATCGCATCGTTGACGGCCGGCCGGATCTTCATGGGTTCAAACGCGGTGCGCATCCATTTTCGTGGATCGAATTCGCGTTTCGGCCGCTTTTGCAGGGGGCCGAAAAGGTGGGCCCTTCTCAGTTCAATCCGGATCCCGAGAAGAAGCCGAGGGTTTCCGGCGTCAGACTCAGCATTCGAGGAATTGGCGGCGGAGGCTCGAGCTCGGGCCTTGGCCCGGAAGTGCGGCCATTTCATTACGATCTATTTGGCACCGGTACAGAGGTCGAGCTCCCGCTTTATGTGAGCTTCAGGCTATACGAGTCTTACGGCTTCCGCGTAAATTACCCGTTCATCAGAAGTGAGTCGTTCAAACGCCTCGGACTGGAGCTTACGGGACGTTATGCATCCCGGGTGGCGGAGTCTTTCTATGGGGTCGGCAACGACGCTCCGTATTGGAACGAAACAAAGTTCAGATCTGTTTCGCGTACTGCAGGAGTCGCTCTGGACGCCCGCATTAATGACACGTGGTCGTTCCGACTCGAGGAGGGCTATCGGAGCGTTGGAATAACCGAACCGCGTAATGGCGAGTCGGTTCTGGACGTTTTTCACGGAACGGATGTCCCCGGCCTGTCGGAGCCCGGTGTGACAATGCTTACATCTACGGCCTCGCTAGAGCGAAATACGAAGGATCGCGTCCACCTGGCCGGCTCCGGGGGCCTTCAGCGGCTGGAAGTGACACTAAACGAAGCACTCACAGGCGGCGATTTTTCCTACTGGCGTTACCGAGGCGATATCGAGCAGTTCTTCCCCTTGGACAAGGGAAAACGAAACGTGATCGCATTTCGCGGGCACGTCGAAACTACAGAGGAAAAAGGCGGCAGCATCATCCCTTTTTACGACCTTCCGACTATTGGAGGTCGTTCAACGGTTCGCGGTTTTTCCACCCGCCGCTTCACAGACCGCAGCGCAATGAGCGCTGCGCTGGAGTATCGCTATCGAATCTGGCGCTATATGGATTGGGGATTCTTTGTGGACACCGGCCAGGTTGCCGAGGAAATCAAAGACTTCGCGCGCGATCGCCTTCATACGGGGTATGGGGTGCGTTTCATGCTGCGTACGAAAGGAGAGCGTGCGGTGAGTCTTGACGTCGGCCACAGCCGAGAAGGCTGGATGTTTTATGTCGACTTCACTCCCACGTTCTGAATATGCGAACTAAAACGTTCACACTCATCGTTGCGGGGTTGATGATCTGTTGCGCTATCGGACTCGCGCAGCCCGACAGCGTTCTGTGGGTGGATAACGATTTCAAAAACATTCCCGAGCCGAAAACCCGGGACATCGGGTATTACGCCGCGTTCTTCAATTCGGAAGCCGTTGAACAGTGGAAGCGCGCAGTGGATATCCCGAGATTTGCCCGGTTCGTCGCAGGGACTCCCAAGCGGGCAGCGAACGTCAACGCTCTGGACGAAGTTCCGGATTCAAGCTGGTTCACCAACCGGCATGGCTTGCGCCCGATGACACTTGAACAGCTGGCCCGTGGCCCAAATCGCGGCGATCCGCCGGACCTGACGCATGCCACGATCACCAAAGCAAAACTCGAAGGCGTAACACCCGGACTTCAGGTGACCGACAACAAGGGCAATGAATACCTCATCAAGTTCGATCACAAGGAGTATCCGGAGCTTCAGTCGGGAGCGGAGGTGATCGCCGGCAAGATCCTCTATGCGGCTGGTTATAACGTTCCGGAAAACTACATCGCCTATCTGGATGCCGACGAGCTTGAAATCGAGCAGGGAATGGAGTTCGGTGAGGGAAAATCCAAGCGTGCGCTGACTCGAGAAGATCTTGACAAGATGCTCGAGAGGGCCGCACGACGGCCCGACGGGAAGTATCGCGTGCTGGCCAGCAAGATTCTCAACGGGACTCCGAAAGGTCCCTTTGCATGGGTCGGCCTGCGTACGGACGATCCCAACGATCTAATTCCCCACGAACATCGGCGGGATTTGAGGGGCTTGAGGGTGATTGCTTCATGGATCAACCACTGGGATATGAAGGAAGGAAATACCCTCGACATGTACGTCCAGGAGAAGGGGCGGAAATTCCTCCGGCACTATCTCATCGATTTCGGATCGGCGCTCGGTGGCGGGAAGTCCCCGATGGAGTATTTCCACGGCCGCGAGTACGCCATGGATGCCGGAAACATGATGAAGGAGCTTTTCACACTCGGAATCTTTACGGCTCCCGACGAGAAGAGTGCGCCGCTCATCGATCCTGCAGTCGGAATTTTTTCAGGGGAGGATTTCGAGCCGGGAAACTGGAAGCCTTCGTTTCACGTCATGCCTTTCGACAACATGACCGAGGAAGATGCCTTCTGGGCGGCTCGAATCATTCATTCTTTTGATGAGAAGCAGGTTCATCGCATCGTCGAGACCGCCGAATACTCAAACCCGAAGGTCACGGACTACATCACCCGAACCCTGATGACCCGTCGTCGGCTGGTCATTCGACACTGGTTGAAGGATACAAATCCCATCGGGAAATTTGCCGTTGAGGCGGAAAGCGGTGGTTCTGTCGCGTTGAAATTCGACGATTTCCTGGCGGGACAGGACGTGGGCGGCTCCGTCAAATACTCGTATGAGATTGTTACAGTGGGAGCGGATAACGGAAAAATTGACCCGAAAAAGCGGCCGAGTGCAACCGGCACCCGGATCCCACTCGGCTCAATTCCGGCGGCGGGGGTGCAGGTCAGCATCTGGACAGGTCGAAATAAGTCCGCGCCGCCGGCGATTGTTCATCTGGCGACCAGGCCGGACGGACGCGTAGGAATCGTTTCGATCGTACGTTCATAGCTACGAAGGGAGCACTCATGCGAACTCATTTATCGAGCCGTCATACGAGAACGGCGGCACTCTGTTTGCTTCTGCTCTTGATCTCAGCTTGTGTGGAAAACAGTCAGGCCACGAGCCCTCAGGCCACACTCCCCCAGGCCACACCCCCTCAGGCTCAGTCCAAAGAGTTTGAAGCGGGAATCGATAAGTACATGCAGATTCACCGAAAGGCGGTCGGCGCCGTTCCGGCCTTGCCCAGAGAGTCGAGCGACGCGGCGCTGATTGCGAAGCATCAACAACAGCTCGCCGGAAAGATTCGTGAACTTCGTCCAAAGGCGATGGTAGGGGAAGTCTTTTCGCCGGCTGTACGTCAAATGGTCATCGCGATCATCAAACAGAAGACTGAAGGTAAAGATGGCGCAGCCGTGAAGGCGACCATTCTCGGTGACGGAAATCCCAAATCCGCGGAATCGCCAGCACCGGTTAATCTTGCAGTCAATGGCACGTATCCGGCCTCGGCGCCGCTATCGACTATGCCTCCGTCGATTCTCATGGCATTGCCGATGCTACCAAAGGAACTGGAGTATCGATTCGTGGGACGGAATCTGATCCTGCTGGATAGCCAGGCGAACCTGATCGTCGATTTCATCCCGAATGTATTGTGAAACCAAAATCCATTCAGGAAGAAGAATCATGAAGTCAGCAAAGAGATCGCTACGTTTGTCGTTGGTAATGTTTCTTGCCCTGCTCTTTCAGCTTCAAGGGCAGCAATCGACACGTCCGGATCCAGGGGTGCGGCCTGCTGAGGGGACGGCTACCGCGACCGCGCAGCAGCCTGCCCAGCAGCAACCGCAGCTGAAGTTTGCGATTCTTGGCGACACGGGCACCGGTGGCCGACAGCAATATGAAGTTGGGCAAAAGCTGACGGCGACGCGTGGCACGTTTCCATTCGAGTTCGTGATCCTGCTTGGGGATAACATGTACGGCGGGGAGAACGCGAAAGATTTCCAGACGAAGTTTGAAAAACCCTATGAGGCTCTGCTGAAAACCGGCATCAAGTTCTATGCGTCTCTCGGGAATCACGATGTGCCCGAACGTCAAATCACTTACAAGCTTTTCAACATGGATGGAAAGCGGTACTACACGTTCAAGCCAAAAGATGGCGTTCGATTTTTCGCCCTGGACAGCAATTACATGGATAAGAGGCAGCTCGAATGGCTGGAGACTGAACTGAAAAACTCCGGCAGCGAGTGGAAAATCCCGTTCTTTCACCATCCCATCTACTCATCAGGAGAAAAACACGGACCCGCACTGGAATTACGCAAGGTCCTGGAACCTCTACTGATCAAATACGGCGTCGACGTCGTATTTGCGGGCCACGAACACTTTTATGAGCGCCTGAAGCCCCAGAACGACATTCAGTATTTCACTCTGGGAAGCAGTGCAAAATTGCGCAAAGGCGGCATAACGGGGAGAAGTGCCATCACTGCAAAAGGCTTCGACGCCGACAATGCTTTCATGATTGCCGAGATTGCAGGAGACGAAATGAGTTTCCAAGCTATCTCGCGCACAGGCACGGTTGTGGATTCCGGCAAGTTTCGACGCGTTGAACGCAAGGCGTCGAACTAGTTGATATCAGCCTTTTAGCGGCTGTCTCGAATACAGCCATAAAGCACACCAGCACGTTTCGTCGAAAAGTTCGAAGTCCGAAATCACTTTGCTTGCTAGGGCTTACTGTCGTCCGGTTTGGCGCGGCGATTGCCATTTGATTCCCATAGGGTTTGTATCAACGACCTTAAGGAGATTTAAATGAAAAAGACGTGTTTAACACTGGCGCTGATGCTTTCATTCGGATGCCTTGCTTTCGCACAGAAGGATGGCGACGAAGTGAAGCGGCTTGGGGAAGCGAAAACGGTCTTTCAGGAGATCATGGCGAGTCCCGATAAAGGCATTCCGCGAGACCTCCTCGAAAAGGCGCACTGTGTCGTCATTGTGCCTTCCGCTAAGCGTGCTGGCTTTATCGTCGGTGGGCAATACGGAGTCGGAGTCGCGACGTGTCGCGCTCAGGCTGCTGCCGGCGGCTGGAGTGGACCTTCTACGGTGAAGGTTGAAGGCGGAAGCTTCGGTCTTCAAATCGGTGGTGGCGAAACCGATATCGTCATGCTCGTGATGAACGAGTCGGGTGCCAAGAAGCTCATGAAGAGCGAGTTCACGCTCGGTGGAGAAGGCGCAGTCATGGCAGGGCCGGTTGGACGTTCTGTCACGGCAGAAACGGATGCGTACTTCAGAGCGGAGATCCTTTCGTGGTCTCGTTCGCGTGGAGTTTTTGCAGGGGTTGCTTTGAAAGGCTCGACATTGCGCTCCGATGACCCGGACAACAAGGACCTCTATGGCAAGGAAGTCCGTCACGAAGACATTCTGACGGGCAAAGTTCCGGCGACTGCAGCCGCGAAGCCACTGCTTGACACCTTGAATCAATATTCGAAGGTCGAAAAGAAGTAGAGGAGGCAACTAAATGCTCTGGACTATTTTTGTAATCCTGCTCGTGATGTGGTTACTCGGAATGGCGACG
>DASTBJ010000797.1:0-17983 GCA_035712125.1 Terriglobia bacterium | reverse complement strand
TCTGAAACCTCGTTGGGATTCGCAACCGCTCCAAACATCGCAGCGGCCTGGGCCGCCTGCTGCGCTTGAGCCGGATTCTGAGCCTGACCTGCAGCTTGAGCCGCCCCGGCAGTGATCAGCTCGAAGGTTGAACGTGCGGCGTTGGCACTGACGAGGTATCGGCCTGGGTTGATCCAGTACATCCGATATTCCCCGAGATCGTTAGTACGAGCAGAACCCGCAGGCTGAAGCGTGCGCTTTCCTGTCGCGTCATACGTGGAGCGCAGAACCTGTACGTTTACACCGGGCTGGGGCTCGCCGAGCGAGTCCAGCACCCGTCCGCTGAGTGTGCTCGCAGCCGTGAGTCGGAATGAAACATCGGTGACCTGCTGACCGGCGCGGATGTTTATCACCGTTCCGGGACGATTGAAGGAACGTTGTCCATACTCCTGACGCGCGAAACCATTTCTGGCGGCGATAATTCGGTAAGACCCCTCATCGACCTCGGTGAATGTGAATTTTCCCTGGTCGTCGGTCGTCGCAGTGAAAACCGAAGGTTGTTGCTGTGCCGGCGCCTGACCGCGCTGTCCTGCCTGTCCCTGGGGCGCGCCACCACGCGGCCCTTGCGGTCCAACTCTCGTCATCGTCACGGTCGCACGCGAGATGGGCTCTCCTGTCGACGAACGAAGCACGCTTCCCGTAACGGTGGCTTTCGGCGCCGGTGAGTTGAACGCGCCGGTCAGGGGCGCCGGGACCGCCGGCGCCTGTTGCCTCGCAATCAGCGGGGACAGCCCGACCGCAAAAGCAAACACTCCAAGAAGAAGTCTTCTCAAGGATGTACCTCCATCATGGTTATACGAACGGCTTCCCGCTTCATATCACCGCGCCGGCAACGCACGCCGGTTACTTCAGACCGGCCATCTCCGTCGCGAAAATCAGCGCCATACCGCCGCCGCGGGGGTCGCGATCGAGGATGGCCGCACGATTCAGGTAATCGGTGAGGGTGCGTTGTTTATTGGTGGACTCGCAGACATCCAACAGAACACCGTCTGGTCCCACCCTGCGCAGGATCGCATGCCACGCGTTATCGACGATCGGTTGAAACGTGCGGGCATCGAGCCACCCGTTGCGAATTCCTCGGAGCATGGAAGTCGCGATCATTGCCGTTGAGGAAAACTCCGCATAGGACCCGGGGTGATCGACAACCTGCCGCCAAAGTCCATCTTCGTCCTGAAGGGGAGCCAGCGCGGTCATGTGCTGGACAAATGCGGAAATCATGACGTCGCGTTTCGGATGATCTTCGGGAAAATCCGGCAGTGCCAGTGCGAGTCCCAGCGCAGGAAAGGCGTTGCCCCGTCCCCAGGCCGCATCCGTCAACGGGGAATGTCGATAAAGACCGTCAGGGCGAAGGACAATCTTTTGCATGAACTCGAAATGGCGAGCGGCCATATCGAAATACTTCCGGTCGCCGGTAAGTTTGCCGGCTTTGGCAAGAAGCGGGATGGTCATGAATATCGTGTCGCTCATTTCCTCGTGATACGGCATTGATTCCTTCATCTTGCCATCCGGAGTAAATCCTGTATCGGCTGCCTTGCGAACAAGATCCGCATACCGCTTCTCACGGGTCTTTTCGGCCAGTTCGGCAAACACGAGATGCCCGGCCAGCGTCAGCGAATTTGCCCGCACGAGGGTATCGCGCCCATCGAGGTAGCGCTCTGCGAGGCGTGCAACGTCAGCGGTCTGCCCCAGCCGCGATCGCCCAATGAGCGCCATGCCGGGCAGGTAGGTCAGCTGATCAAAGTCGCGTCCATAGACTCCCGCGAGTTCATCCGCAAGCTGTCGCGGAGACCGTCCATCGCGCCTGTCCAGTTCAGCATGTGCCTGAGACACCGCAAGTGTGGGTGAAACGGAAGTCAGTAGAGCCCTCGTCGGATCGATTCGCGCTGCCGGGATTCTCCCGACGCCGGCGACGACATCTCGCGAGAGCGCCTCGACGAGTCCGAAATCCTCGCCGGCAACGACAACTTGATCGGGTCCGTGGCTTCCAATCCACCGCCACAGCACATGCGACTCCGCATTCTCACGATAGGCAACGCCAACAGGTGGAAACTGGAGACGACTCCGGTCCGGATTCGGCGAAGGAATGGCAATCAGTCTAAAGGTGCGACGATTCCTGGCGAGGGATTCATAACGCTGAATTTCACGCTCCACGGCACGCGAGGAATTCCCTGCTCCCTCCAGTCCACCCACGAGCACGACCAGGGGCGAACTCGCACTCTCGCCTTCAACAAAGAACGCTTCGATGCGCGCGCCGCTTTGCGAAAGGCCGATGTCACGACGCTCCGCTGCCTGTAGCGGAACGGCAATTGAAGCAATGATCAAAGTGACGAGGAGGGCGCGGCTCACTCGAGAATTATGTACGCATCGCTCAGGGGGTGTCACTATAATGCGCGCCCATGATCAGACCCGAAACTCGTATCGTGCTCGCTCTTGCCTTGCTGTTCGCTGCGGTTAGCTGCGCCGGTTCGAATCAGGAAAAGAAAATCAAGATTGGCGTTTCCGTTCCCGCAGCGGATCACGGATGGACCGCCGGTGTGGGGTACTGGGCAAAGACCCAGATGGAAAAGTATCCCGACATCGAATGGGTGTATGCCACGGCCAATGAGCCCGGCAAGCAAACCAGCGACATTGAAGACATGATGACGCAGCAGATCAACGGCTTAGTTCTCCTCGCAACGGAGCCCAATGCCATTGCGCCGGTCGCTAAAAAAGCGAAGGACCGCGGGATCTATCTGGTGAGCGTCGATCGAGGCTCCGATACGCTGACGCCGGTCGTCGACGTCTTTCTGGAAGGCGATAACAAGGCGTTCGGCAGAAAGAGCGCGGAGTACATGGTCGAACAGTTGAAAGGCAAAGGAAAGATCGTGATCCTCCGCGGCATTCCATCATCGGTAGACACCGATCGCTTCGAAGCGGCGATGCAGGTGTTCAAGTCCACCAAAGGAATTGAAGTCCTCTCCGCGCAGCCCGGAATGTGGAACCAGCAGAAAGCATTGGAAGTGATGCAGAGTTATCTCGCGTCGTACCCGCGGATCGACGCGGTATGGGCGTCGGATGACGATATGGCGCTGGGCGCCGAAAAGGCGATCAAGGAAGCGGGCCGGATGAACATGATGTGGATCCTCGGCGGTGCCGGCATGAAAGATATTGTGAAGCGCGTAATGGAGAAGGATCCAATCTATCCCGCAGACATAACCTACCCTCCCGCGATGATCGCAGCAGGTATCGACGTCGCAGTCGCGCAGTTAAAGGACGGTAGCGTCGCTGCGGCTGCCGGAAGGACGCCGGAACATTTGGGAATCACGAAAGAACAGCTCGAGATGGCTGCCGCGCAGCAGGGGCAGAAGAAGATTACGATCGATGTGTTCCTGATCACGCCGGAAAACGCGAGCAAGTACTACTTTCCGGATTCGGTGTTTTAGCAGGTGGGACTTTCACCCCAATGTCAGCTGACATTGGGGTGACGCGGCCTGCGACGTTATTCCGCCATTGTCGGCCCTGAGTTTCCCCTTGGCAAAAGGCTCACGCCCGACGGCGCGAACACCGTTGTCGGATCGATCTTCGGATCGATCAGCACACCCAGGAAGCAGTTCTGCATTTCCTCCCAGTTCTGATCGCCCCACGTCACAAGCTTCGTCGGATCCGGGTTGAACTTGTTGTTCGCGGAATTGTCGTAGTGCGCGATGCCGATGATGCGCGTGCCCTTCGGAATCGCGATCGGCTTGGCAAGGTCATACCCGATCTGCCAGTTGAAATCCCATTTTGCCTTAAACAGCGTCTCCGTCTTTCCAGAAGGCAGAACGATCCGCAGTTCGTAATCCTTCCCGCGAAGGTGCATATGCGGTTGCATATAAACCAGCTGCGCATCCACCTGCGCCGTCATTTCGGAAACGATCTGCTGGTTACCGGCGCCTGGAGGGATTGCCAGATTGGAGCCGGTCGGCCCGTTGTGCATGAAGTACCGCAGCTTTGGCGGCTTCTTCGCAAACACGAGCCCCACCTTTGATCTGTCGGTAGCGGCTTTGCCCACCGCCGTATAGTGCATGTTGAACACGAGATCCGATCCTTTTGGTATGAACTTTGCCGATTCGAACAGGCTGAAGTCCTGCGGTCCGAGACCCGGATTGAACTTTCCGAGTGTATCGGGCGCTCCTGCTGTTCGCATTTCGAGACTACCGGTCGGATAGGGATCTCCTGGCACGGCGTCCTTCATGAAGTCCATTCCGGGACGTCTCACGAGTACTCTTCCATGATGGAGGACCTGCCGATTGCCGGCACGCATCTCTGCCGCAACGACCCACACGTCCTCAGGGAAATTCACCTTCACGAGAAAGTTCTGGTACGCAACGGTACCTGTTGCCGGAACATTGAAGTCCTTCGGCATCTCGATGACCATGTCCGGCTTGATGTTCCATCCGTCTTCGAAGGTCACGGGAGCCGGCTTGTCTTTCGCATCGCCTTCGACAGCCCCATTGTCCGCCCACTCGCTGATGGCACGAATCTGCGCATCGCTCAAACGCCGATCATTCTTGAAGTGCCCGTATCCGGGATCGGCAAACCATGGGGGCATTTGCCTCGAGATAACCGCTTCCTTCATGGCCTTGGCCCAGGGACGGGACTCCGCATAGGTCAGGAACGACATCGGGGCAATTTCTCCGGGCCGGTGGCAGACCTGGCAGTTCTGCTGCAGGATCGGAAGAACGTCCCGGTTGAACGTCATGGAACGGGATCTGCTGTCCTGAGCGGTGACCTGAACTGTCGCCGTAACTGCGACGACGGTCAGAAGCGATAGGGCGAGCAACACTTGTCTGAAAGGCATTGGGCACCTCCGGCCACGGGCGATTCTATCTCTCGGCTTCCAGTTCTACAAATTGTTAGGCCTGGCCGATTTTGTTAGTATGCTTCGCAATTTCACATCTGACCTTAATTAGTATCGGAAAAGAGCAGGCGTCCCAAGCGCGCGCATTTGGTTACGAAGGAATTGGAGGGGGGATTATGTGGCGTAAACCACAGGTGACATGGCTATTTGCATCCGCGCTTTTGGTCATCACGATGACCTGGGTCGCGATCGGGCAGAGCCCGAAGCGGATCAATGACGACGAATTGAGGGATGCCGCAAAGAGCAAAGAGGACTGGATCTCCTACAATCGCGACTGGGCGGAGACTCGGTTCAGTCCACTTGATCAGATCAATGCCACGAATGTCAGCAAGCTCGGTCTCGCCTGGTCGTTCGACATTCCCAACGTTGGCGCCGGCAACCGCCAGGAGGCGACCCACCTTGTCGCCAACGGCGTTTTGTACAGCATCACCCCCTGGAGTGTTGTCTACGCGGTAGATGCGCGCACCGGGAAGGAACTCTGGCACACGGATCCGGAGGCAAATCGCACTGCATCGGCCTGTTGCGGTGTCGTCAATCGTGGCATCGCTCTGTATGAGGGCAAGGTGATCGCGCCGGTCATCGACGGCCGTATTCGAGCTCTCGACATGCAAACCGGCAAACTCGTTTGGGAAACCCGGGTCACGCCGACCAACTACCCCTACACGATCACCATGGCGCCGCGCGTGATCAAGGGCGGACGCGTGATCATCGGCGCAAGCGGCGGCGAGTACGCGGTACGCGGGTTATTTGGAGCCTACGATGCGAACACTGGAAAGGAACTATGGAAGTTTTATACGGTTCCGGGCGATCCTTCCCAGCCGTTTGAGCAGCCGATCTATGCCGAGTGGGCCAAGACGTGGGACGCTTCCAAAAAGTGGTGGGTAGCCGGAGGCGGCGGCCCCGTCTGGGGCAGCATCGCCTACGATCCCGACGAAGACCTTGTGTATGTCGGCACCGGACAGCCCGGCCCCTGGAGTTCCGCTTCCCGTGGTCTGGGTGACAATCTCTGCACCAATTGCATCATCGCGGTGAAAGGCGCCACAGGTACGTATGCCTGGCACTACCAGACAACGCCGGGCGACGACTGGGACTACGACTCGATCGCCGACATCACTCTTGCCGACCTGACCATCAACGGCAGAAATCGCAAAGTGCTGATGCACGCGCCGAAGAACGGGTTCTTTTTCGTGATCGACCGCGTGACCGGAGAATTCATTTCGGCCGAACCGTGGGTCACCGTCAGCTGGGCACTCGGCATCGATCAGAAAACGGGACGGCCAATCGTGAATCCGGCTGCCCGCACCGGCCTGACGCCGATCAATGTTATTCCCGGCCCTGGTGGCGGTCACGTCTGGCCACCACAGTCTTACAGCCCCGTCACCGGGCTCGTTTATATTCCCAGCACAATCGGATCCGGCTATTCGTTTTCCGGCGATCCTGACTACGTCATCGTCACTTCAGAGATTAAAGAAGGTGAACGAGGCCGCATGCAAATGGGAGCCGCACCACGTGGCGGTGGTGGGGGCGGGGGTGGTGCCGGTGGCGGTGGAGGTCGGGGCGGCGGCGCTGCCGGCCCAGCACCGGGCCTGGCACCCGGGCTCGATCCGAACGCACAGGGTCTTCCTCCTGGTGCAACACCTGCACCTGGTGCAGCTGCCCCTCCCGCTGGAGCAGGCGCTCCTCAGGGTGGTCCGGGCGCTGGTGGCGGTGGCGGCGGTGGTGCCGGTGGCGGTGGAGGTCGAGGCGGTCCCGCTCTTCCGACCATTGGTCCGCAAGGTCGTGGAAGCATTTTGGTGGCTTGGAATCCCGTCACTCAGAAAGAGGCATGGCGTGGGGGAGCCGGCACGAGTCAGGGCTTCAACGCCGGCGGGACCCTTGCAACCGCTGGAAATGTCGTGTTCTCCAATGTCTCGAATCGCCTCTATGCCTTCAAAGCCGACACTGGTGAGCAGCTTCTCGACCTCGCAACCGGAATGGGGAACCCCGGCCCTCCAATGACTTTTATGATCGATGGTAAACAGTACATCGCGATCGCCGGTTCCATTGGCGGTGGCGGTGGTGGACGTGGAGGCGGTGGAGGCGGTCGTGGTGGCGGCGCTCCTGGCGCTGCCGCAGCTCCCGGCGGTGCCCCTGCCGAAGCAGCGACTCCGGCTCCTGCGACTGGCGCGGCCCCTGCTGGTGCAGCTCCTGGCGGCGGTCCCGGAGGTCAAGGCGCCGGCGGTGGTCGCGGTGCTGGCGGCGGAGGCGGTCGTGGCGGCGCTCCCGCGCCGCAAGGCCCGCAGCCACCTGCGGCTCGCCTGATTGTCCTCGCTTTGGACGGCAAACCGGTTGTGCCGCCCGCCGCAACGCAGCCTGCGACGCCACAAGAGTAACCACGAAGACCGGTTCTTTGGAAAGACTCCACTCTTCCCTTGGGGGAGTGGAGTTTGATCTCTGGTGCGACCGCCGGCTCGCCAATGTTCGATCAAGATTGCTGGGCGAGTTGAGGGCACTTCGAATGAATGCAGCGACTAACGGCTGCTTCGTCCACATCCCCGCCCAATAGGCGAGCCTGCGCGGCGAGCCAAGGAAGCCGGCATTCCGGCTGACAGGCACAGCAAGGAGCATCTCTTCCAAGGGCTCCCGAAAAGGCGAACATGCCGGTTTACTATCGGTCCGATTTCAGCCAGATTACCGGATCGAATTCGTGAGCAGCTCGAGAACGGAGTAAAACTATGCTCCGTCTTGAAGTCAGGAGGAATGATTGCTGTACCGCTGCTCGCGCGTGAACGCGATGCGCGTCCTTTTTTTCACTGCAATTCTCGCCGCTCCGGCGCAGGCGCAGATACTCACGAAGAGGTTTGAGGTTGGAGCACACTTCGGGATGCTTGCGCTTTCTCTCGATGAGGGCTCAACACTGGGTCCGGCAAATGTGGAACCGTTTTGTCCTGGTCCGCTCTCCCTTTGTCTAAGGCCGTCAGTGATCACGTATCCGTTCAAATCGATGGCTGCAGGCTTCGGCGGCCGCTTTGGGTATGCATTGAACGACCGTTTTGGCCTGGAAGGCGAGGTGAACTACTATCCCAGGCTCACCGAAATGCAGCTCGACGGTGAACGTTCTGCCCTGGAGGCGCGGGCAGGAGTGCGTGCCGGATGGCGTGGTACCAGGGCGGGTATCTTCGGGAAAGTGCGGCCGGGGTTCTTGCGGTTTGAAAGCGACCTCCAAGATTGCCAGATACCCGGGAAATGGCCTCCCCCTTGCCCGACAACAAAGTTCGGCGTGGATTTCGGTGGGATCATTGAGTTCTATATGGACCGCCGTTGGCTCATTCGTTTTGATGTGGGCGACATGTTCATTCTGAGGAATCCGTATGGGCCTGAAAATCAGTTTCACCACAATCTTGAGATCTCGACAGGAGTAGGGTTTCGGTTTTAGTCAGCAAGACTCCACCACTCGCGTAGATCCTGAGACCCAACTTGCGAGCCGCGGCAAGTGAGGCCTTGATAGTCGTTGAATGCAGGATCGCGTCCGCACCTTCGGCCCTGATAGCAGGCAACAGCTGCAGCAAGACCCGTTCAGGGAAGCGCACCTATTTGTAGCCAGCGCGTTGACAGAACACTTCCGTCCTGATTCAATTCCTGACTTCTTCCATCTCATCCCAAGCGAGGAACATTGAAACGACTACGCACGGCAATCATTGGTACTGGGTTTATGGGACGGGTACATCTCGAAGCGATCCGCCGCGTCGGCACAGTGGACGTCGTTGCGATCGCCGGACGCCGGCACGAGGCCGCTCAAGGGCTTGCCACCGCGTATGGCGTGGAACGCGCCGAATCCGACTATCGGCGGATCCTCGACGATCGCTCCATCGATGCAGTTCACGTCTGTACGCCTAACGCGCAGCACGCGCCCATTTCTCTCGAGGCTCTGGAAGCCGGCAAGCATGTTCTGTGCGAAAAGCCGTTGACCACATCCAGCGCCGAAGGACGAAAACTCGTGGACATCGCTCGCGGGAAGAAACTCCGAAACTGTACGTGTCACAACCTCCGCTATTACCCGATGGTTCAACACATGCGCCGGCTGCGCGAGGACGGAGATCTCGGAGAGATTCTCATTGTGCAGGGGACCTATTCGCAGGACTGGCTGCTGTATGACACCGACTGGAACTGGCGTGCCGATACGTCGCAAAATGGTCCCATGCGGGCGATGGCGGACATCGGTTCACACTGGTGCGACATGGCCGAGCACATTACAGGTCTTCGCATCATGTCCGTCTGCGCCGATCTGCAGACGTTCCACAAAACACGGAAACAGCCCAAAGGCTCTGTAGAGACCTTCACCGGAAAGATGCTCGCGCCGTCGGACTACACCGAGACGTCCATTGATACCGACGACTTCGGTTCCGTTATCTTCCAGATGGGCACTCGCACCCGAGGCGCGTTCACGGCGAGTCAGGTCTCCGCGGGCCGGAAGAATCGGCTGAACATCGAGATCTACGGGACGAAGGGTTCCGTCGCATGGGATCAGGAACGGCCCGACGAACTCTGGCTGGGCAATCGGAACACCAATAATCAGATCATCGTGAAGGATCCGTCGCTGCTCAAGGAAAAGGCCAGGTCTTATGCCGACCTTCCCGGCGGCCATGGCGAGGGGTATCACGACACCTTTAAACAAGTATTCCGGCGCTTCTATCGATCCATCGAAGATCCCTCCGCCGAGCCCGAATATCCTCAATTCGCGGATGGGTTTAGACAGCTGCAGATTCTCGACGCGGAACTTGCAAGTCATCAGCGTCGGGCGTGGGTGAATGTGGAGTGAGCGAACAGTTCTGCGTTTTTCTTAAAGTAAAACCCGGAGAGGAATCCGCGTTTCTTGCCGCATCGAGATCGAATCAGGCCGGTGCACGACAGGAAAAAGGCAATCTTCGTTTCGATATCTTCCGTTCGCGTAACAATCCATCACACTTCCTTTTCGCGGAGGCCTACGATTCGGAAGACTCCGTGAACAAACATCGGGAGACAGCCCACTTCCTGACGTGGCTGGAAACGGTGACGCCCCTGCTCGTCGAACCGCGGCAGCGCGTCCCCGGTAATGACGTGCCTTCAGAGTACGAAGGCATCTGACCTCAAAACAACAAGGAGCCATAAATGACCAGACGTCTTCTAACTGTCGTGTTTGTTTTCAGTCTTTGCGCCTGCAGTTCGGAGCCAGCAAAAGACGCATCGAAGGAAGCAGAGACCCCACCCGCAAAAACCGCCGCAGCCGAACTATGGTCGGTCGCTGACGGCATCCAGACACCTGAAAGCGCGTACGTGGATCCGGCAACGGGCGACGTCTATGCCTCCAATGTCGCCGGAGCCCCGGACGGGAAAGACGGCATGGGGCACATCTCGAAGATCAGCGCAGACGGAAAAACCGTGAACGCGATGTGGATTACGGGACTCAACGCGCCAAAAGGACTGCGCAGCCACGAAAGTACGCTCTGGGTCACGGATATTGATGAAATTGTCGCCATCGATATGGCTGCCGGGAAAGTGAAGTCCAAGACAAAAGTCGCCGGCGCACAGTTTCTCAATGACACGGCCGTCGGGCCCGACGGTACCGTCTACGTCACCGACATGGCCGCAAACAAGATCATCGCCTTGAAAAATGGAAAGACATCGGTGTTTGCCGAGGGCGAGGATCTGGAGTGGCCCAACGGCCTCTTGGTTGATGGCGAGTCGCTCGTGGTCGGCGGATGGGGAAAGCCAAACGGCCCCACTGACTTCACGACGAAGGTTCCTGGCCGACTCTATAAGCTGGACCTCAAGACAAAACAGAAGACGCTTATTACGGCCGAGCCGACCGGAAACATCGACGGCCTGGAGAGCGACGGCAAGGGTGGCTATATCGCCTCCGATTACCTCGCGGGGAAAATTCTTCACATTACCGGCGATGGCAAAGTCGCAACCCTGACGACATTCATGCCCAGCACAGCGGATATTGGATTTATTGCGTCAGAGAAGCGGCTTATCGTGCCGCACATGAACGAAAACAAGATCGTCGCATACGATATTTCGGGGTCGCTTCCGTAGCAGCATCGTTGACACCGCTGCTTTCGCCTGACATAAGCTATCCGCAGATTTTTCACAGGAGAGTGTCATGCGAATTCGGTACGCCGCGTTTCCGGCGGTTCTTGCGATTCTGCCGCTGCTGGCTCAAACTCCCGCACCTGCTGCCCGTGCTTCGGGGGCGGACTGGCCAATGTATAACCGCGATCTCGCGGGAACGCGCTTTTCTCCGCTGACGCAGATTGACACGACGAATGTGGGGAAACTCACCCGCGTCTGGGCCTATCAGCTTCAGCCTGCGAGCGGGAACATTAACGCGGCGCCGGCCAGCGGGAACGAAATCTTCAATGAGATGACGCCGATCGTGGTCAACGGCGTGATGTACATGCCGTCGGGAAACCGCGTGGTGGCTCTTGAACCGGAAACCGGCAAGGAAATCTGGACCTACACACTCACATCGGGACTCGCGTCCTTTCGTGGCGTCGCCTACTGGCCCGGCGATGGCAACAATCCGCCGCGCATTCTATTCACTTCCCTGAAGAAACTGGTTGCGCTGGACGCGCGAACGGGAACGCTCGACACAAAGTTCGGCATCAAGGGCGAGATCACCCTGTCGTCGCCTTATGCCGGCGTCCCGCTCATCTACAAAAACATGGTTTTCCTGGGCGCTATGATCTTCGGGCCGGGAGAACGGCACCTCGATGCGGGCACTTACGTCGCCACAGGTCCTCCGATGAATCCCGCGGCGTATGACGCCCGCTCCGGCGATAAGCTCTGGGAGTTCCACTCGATCCCGCTGCCGGGGGAGTTCGGCAACGACACGTGGCTGAATGGAAGTTGGAAAGACAAGATCGGACCGAACGTCTGGGCATTCACCCTGACCGTCGATGAACAGCGCGGCATTGTCTACCTGCCTATCGGCGGACCGAACAACAACTATTACGGTGGCAATCGACCAGGCAACAACCTCTTTGCGAACACCCTTGTCGCTGTCAATGTCGAGACCGGAAAACGTATCTGGCATTTCCAGACTGTGCACCACGAACTGTGGGATTACGATCTGCCTCCGTCACCCGTTCTGTTCGACCTCGTGAAGGACGGCAGGACCATTCCCGCGCTTGCTCAAAGCGGCAAGCTGGGATTCATGTTCATACTCGACCGCACCACGGGCACGCCCATCTACGACGTTGTTGAACGGCCTGTGGAGAAGGGTGACGTTCCCGGTGAGTGGTACGCGCCAACGCAGCCTATTCCGGTGAAGCCTCCGCCGATCGCGCGGGTCAGCATGTCGCGCGACGATATCGTCCGCCCCTCCGACACCAGCCCGGAGCACGCAGCCGCCTGCACGAAGCTGTGGGACGACACGAAGTACTACAATGTCGGCCCGTACACGCCGTGGAAGTTTCGCAACGGCACAAACCCTCCCACCCTGATCATTCCCGGACTCACCGGCGGGCCTAACTGGGGCGGGTCGGCGTACGATCCCCGGCTGGGATTCGTCTTCATCAATTCCAAGGATCAGGCTGTTGTCGGTTACATCGACAAGAACCCGCGATACAACCCGGACAATCCCCAGGGCGAACTTCCCTACGCGAGGACCGGTGGTGGACCGGCATTTTCGGCGCCGATGGTGGGTGCAAACGGACAAAACGTGACTGTTCCCTGCTACCGTCCGCCATGGGCGACGCTGGTGGCCGTAAACGTGAATACGGGCGATATTGCCTGGCGTGTTCCTCTCGGTGCTGATGACCGGCTGCCCGAAGGAAAGAAGAATGTTGGGTCGGCAGGTGCGGGTGGACCGATCGTTACTGCGGGCGGCCTGGTGTTCATAACCGCGACCAACGATCGCAAATTCCGCGCGTTCGATTCAAAAACGGGACAGGAGTTGTGGGCCGCGACTCTGGAGATGAACAGCACGGCCGTTCCGATGACTTACCTCGGTAAAGACGGCAAACAGTACGTCGCAGTTACCGTTGCCAACGGAACCGCCGGACCCAACCAGCGGCTCGAGGTGTACGCACTGCCGTAGAAGCAGTTCTGAGTTTTGAGTTCTGGGTTATGGGTAAAACCTCTTACCCATAACCCAGAACTCAAAACCCATAACTCCGATTTTCACCGCAAATAGGGGACCGTTTGTGGCCCCTGCGGCAGCACGCACAGCCGGGCGTTGGGGCCCGCAGACCCGAGGGCATCGTTGACGCTCTCGCTCAAATCCGCAATCGGATCGAACTTTGCTGAGCGGAGTTGATCTGTCGAAAGGCCGTCCGCTTTCACCAGCACACGAGCTTTCAGCTGAATCTGGGCCTGAATCTGCACCTGCCATTGATCGGGGCGCGAAAAGCCCGGCGTCATGATCATGTCCAGCAACTCGCGCGGCGAGTTCCGCGTCGTCAACAACTCGCCGTAAGCGCCATGGTTCGGAATTCCATCACGGCACTCCGCAGCGCAGAGGATAGTGCCGCCCTCTTTGACGATCTTCACGGCCGCCGACATGCCTTTCACAGCCTGGTAAAGGTTCTGATCCAGCGGGTAACCGGAGTTTGTCGTCAGGACGACGTCGAACGGCGCGTCGACAGCGCGCATGACTTTCTCGCGCGCCGAGTTGCAGGCGGCGGCGTGTTCCTGAAACAGATCCCCCGCAAATGCGGCCGTGATTTTCTGATCGCGATTAAGCGTCACGTCGACTGCGAAGTCGACACCCGTCATTCGCGAGATCTCGCGGATGTCTTCATGGATTGGATTGCCTTCGATAATGCCGAACGTCGACCGCGGGTGAGCAATACGCGTCGCGTCGTGCAGCGTCATCACGGTCTCGAGTCCGGCAAGGCCGGGAGCAACCATCTTGGGACCCCCGCTGAATCCGGCAAAGAAGTGGGGTTCGACAAAGCCTGTGGTGATCTTGAAGTCCGACTCGACCCACCCACGGTTCAACAGGACGCGGACACCCGTAGCGGTTCGACCAACGTCCACAAGCGAGGCATCATCGCGCGCGTCATGGCAAACAACGCGGCATGTCCGGGCGAATTCCGTTCCGATCATCTTTTCAATCTCAGCGTCATTGTTTCTGCGATGAGTGCCCGTCGCGATAAAAATCGTCACATCGTCGCGTCGGACGTCGGGCATCTCCGCAAACAGCGCTTCCAGCGTCAGCTGTCGGGGTTGTGCTCGCGTGATATCACACACGGAGATTCCGATCTTCTGACCTCGCTTCACAAGTTCACGCAACGGCCTGCGACCGAGCGGCGATCCGATGGCCTGCCGCAATGTCGCGGACGCATCGGCAACCGCGGGAACGGGAATCGGCTCGATGACTGTCGTGCGTTCGGCAGGAACGTCGACCGTCAGGCCAGTGCTTCCATAATCGAGTTTCAATTTCACGTGAACTTAATAACACAGATTGAGTAGCAGCAATCCGTAGCTAGAAGAAATCGATCTTGTAGCATGGTCGGCCTCCTGTTGCGGCGGGTATCCTACTACGGTAGGCTTCGACTGCGCAGGAGACACCAACGATGAAGAGACGTACGCCCGGTGCTAGGCTTCTTTGATTCAGGTTTCGGTGGGCTGAGCGTAGTCCGCGAAATCCGAAAGCGACTTCCCCAGTATGGCTTTGTCTACCTCGGCGACAATGCCCGAACCCCTTATGGTTCACGGCCGCTCGACGTCATTCATCGCTACACCCTCGAAGGTGTCGTGGAACTGTTCAACCGTGGCGCAGAACTGATTGTCGTTGCCTGCAATACTTCGTCGAGCGTGGCGCTCCGGAAAATACAGCAGGAATACCTTCCACGGCATCATCCGCAGAAGCGTGTGCTCGGGATTGTCATTCCGACAGCGGAAGAAGTCTCGTCTCTCAGCAGCACAAAGATCATCGGCATTCTTGCGACTGAGGCGACGGTAAATTCACTGGCATATCCGCAGGAAATCCTGAAAATCGATCCGCACGTGCGCGTGCACCAGCAGGCGTGCCCTCTTCTGGTGCCCATCATTGAAAGTGGAGATCTTGAGGCTGCGGAGGCGCCGGCCTTGCAGTATGTCAATAGCCTGCTGCGGAAGGACCCGCAGATCGATACCATCCTTCTCGGTTGCACGCACTATGCGCTGATCGAGGGAATGCTCCGGAAGCTGATTCCGGCCAGGATTCGCGTAGTATCACAAGGTGCGATCGTCGCGGAGAAGCTCGTGGATTATCTCCGCCGGCATCCGGAAATAGAACGGCGACTGGACCGGTCAGGGAGTGAAAGTTTTCTAAGCACCGAGTATTCTCCGCGTATCCAGCGACTCGCGACGTTATTCTTCGGCAAGCCGGCGACGATCGAAGCCGTGACGCTGGCGCCGCTTTGACGGTTTTACGAGGCATTGTTCACAACACTGCCATTAAGGAGAATCATGATTCGATCCGCATCGCTATCTCTTTTCGCGTTGGCGATTGTGCTTTCCGGCTTGCGCGTGCAATCGACTGCACAAGTTCCCTCCGCCGATCAGCCCCGATTTCTCGCGGAAAATGAACTCGCCCGTCCTGAGAACTACCGCGAGTGGATCTATCTGAGCTCCGGCATCGGAATGTCTTACAGCGCGTCGGCGAACCCGGCAGGCAATCCGAATCCGCCTTTCGACAACGTGTTCGTAAATCCTTCCGCCTATCGATCCTTTCTTCAAACGGGCACGTGGCCAGAACAAACGATGTTTGTTCTGGAGCTGCGAAGATCCGCCAGTGAAGGATCAATTAACCGGGCGGGCCGGTTTCAGCAACAACTGATCGGCATTGAGGTAGAGGTAAAGGATTCGTCACGCTTCCCCGGCAAGTGGGCTTTCTACGAGTTCCGGGGCTCTGCCGCTACAGCAAAACCTTTACCGACGACAGACAGCTGCTATTCGTGCCACGCGCAGAACGGCGCCGTTGACAATACGTTCGTGCAGTTTTATCCAACATTGATCGATGTCGCCCGTCAAAAAGGCACGTTCCGGGAGACGGGCTCGAAATGACGGAATGGGGAGGGCAGAGAGCGAGCCTTCCCCTACCCACCCGAGAGAGCCCCTACTATATAAATCTCGACGCCATCGGCCAATGCAACGTCCAGGTCCCTTACGCTCTGTTCACCGACGAAGATGTTCATGTGCGGTCGGATCTTTCCCTGTTCATCGATCATGCGGAACGCCACGCCAGGATACCTCCGATCCAGCAACGCTATTGCCGCACGCAGCGTTGATCCGTCCACTTCGATCGTCTTCAGCCCGCCTGTGTACGAATACAGCAGCGGCGCGACACGAATTCGCACAGCCATCAGTCCAGTCGCGCCGCAGTCACGGACATTATCTTCGGCAATCCGGTCACGAGGCTCTGCCAGGAATCTCCTTCGTCGGAGCTTCCCCAGACCTCGCCGGAAGTCGTGCCGAAGGCCAGTCCGGGAGACGCGCCTCCGTTATACGCCATTGCCTGACGCAGCACCGTGTGCCACGCTCGCGATGGCAATCCCCGATCCAGTCGCTGCCATGTCTGCCCCGCATCTCGAGTCCGGAACACCGCCGGCCGGCCATTCACGCTGGTGCGTGGCCATATCGTGCCACCGTCCATCGGCACCACCCAGACGGTCTTGTCATCCTTCGGATGGCACGTGATCGGAAAACCAATATCCCCGACATCTTTCGGCATGTTGCTTCCGATGCGTGTCCATCGCTGTTCCTTGTTGTCCTGCCAGTCGAGTCGGTAGATCCCGCAATGGTTCTGGTGGTACCAGCGGCGCGGGTTTGCGGGATGAATCACGGCATCATGCGGATCGTGACCATATTCATATTCGCTCCCATCCTCTTTCGGCGGCGCGAAATCCATCGCGACGCCGCCATTCACCGGACGAAAGGAATCTCCCGCGTCATCGCTTAGGAATAATCCGCCGCCCGACAACCCGACCAGAACACGCCGGGGATTCACCGGATCCACCTGCACGGAATGACACTTCGGGCCATCCGGAGTGCCAGGCGCAAAGTTGTAGCACCACTTGGCAAGCGCTGGACTGTCGTTGAACCCCGGCACGCCGTTCCATGTCACACCATCGTCCTCACTCTTGAACAGTCCGATGGGACTGGACCCCGCGAGCCACACCCCGGGCTGCGTTGCATGGCCGGGCGAGAGAAAAAATACATGATCGAGCGCAAGCCCCTTTCGGCGCGCGTCGTCTTCCGCCAGCGCGGAGTTCTCATAATCCTCCTTCGGTCGAAACTTCGGCGGACGTTCCGCTTCTTTCCATGTGTTTCCTCCATCCCTGGATCGATAGACCGTCGGCCCCAGGTGTCCCGTCTTTACAGCGGCCAGGAGCGTGCCGCCGCCCCGCGGATCCTGCACCACATGGTGCGTCTCGGCTCCGAAAAACCACGGTTCTCCAAGATTCCACTGGCCGCCACCGGACCTGAGGCTCCAGGCGCCCTTGCGTGTTCCTAAAATCCAGGTGTTCGCCCCCACAGGGGCAACAGGCTGCGTCATTACTCCATCCTCCTTTTTGCGCGGTAAAATACGGCTCACCTGTTAGTCGAACGGGGATTCCCGGATTCGACAGCCGGGACGAAAATATTCGCGTGGTCGTTATGGTACTGACAACACAAGAAATGAATCGCCTGGACGAGGACGGGTATCTAGCCCTTGAAGGCCTCATCGACCCATCACGCGTCGCGAAGATGCGCTCCCGGCTGGAGACGCTCCTTGCCCGGACACCTCAGGATCACGCGGGCACCCTGATCGTGGGCAACCTGCTAAGCGATGAGGTATTCGATGCCGCCTGGAACCATCCGCGCGTGCTGGCGGCGGTTCGGCACATTCTGGGTCCGGACCCGCGCCTCATGGGTTTCGCCTCTCGAGGGCTGAGACCGGGACACGGGCAACAGGACCTTCACGTCGATTGGGGAGGCCAGGGCGTTCCAAACGTCTGGTATGCCTGTCATGCCATTTGCGCTCTCGTTAATTTCACTCCGGAGAACGGGGCGACCCGCGTTGTCCCGGGATCGCACCGCAATCCCTGGATGCTGCGCGGTCTGGCCGATCGTCGC
>DASTBJ010000796.1:0-6869 GCA_035712125.1 Terriglobia bacterium | reverse complement strand
AACGGAAATCTCAAATCCGAAAGTTCGAAATCTTAAATCGGACGTCCGATTTAAGATGCCTTTAGGCTGGTCCGTAAATTTCCGGATCCGAGGTCGCGATCGCTTACCGCAGTGCTTCCTGTATCGCGGCGTCGAGGGTGGCTTCAGTCTGCAGGTTGACCATGTATTTAACGATGCGACCTTGCCGGTTGACGAAAAACAGCGTCGGGAACAAAGACACGCCGCCGTAGGACTTTTGCATGGCAGGGGTCATGTGGCCAACGGGGAAGGGAATGTTGCTTTTGCGGATGTAGTTGGCGCGATCCATGTCGTTGTAGGGAAGTTCCAGGACTTGATCGGCGTTTGCCGCGATCATTTGAAAACCCTTCGCGTTGTATTTCTCGTACAGCCTCACGAGAATCGGCGTCGTCTGAACACACGGCGGGCAATTGGTGAACCAGAAATAAATCAAATGCGGCCGGCCTCGGTACTGTGCCGAGTTCACGGGCTGCTTTGCCATGGAGACCATTGCAAAGGTGGGAGCCGTCTGCCCCTCCCATCCGGCAATGGTGCGCTGGACCGCTTGCCCGAATGTCGGGTGATTACGTATGGCTGCCGTATCGATCTTGACGATCTCGCCTGTCGAAGGATTGCGAGTCAGGAATTTTGGCACTCGGGGGTCCGATTCCATGATGCGCAGCATCACGTCCATTTGACCGGGAACTTTGAAGTGGAACTGCTCGGAGAGTTCCTGAAGCTTTGGTATTCGGCCGGTCCGCGCCTGGAATTCAACGATGGCGGTCGGGATTTGGAAGAACGTGTTGAAGAGACGCTGCAACACCTTCTGTTCTTCGGGAGATTTGAAAACCTCGTTGACCAGCCTGGAGACCTGTACGGGCTGGCCCGGTCGCACATTCGCTTTCAGATAGTTGACGACTCGGGTTTCTGCATCCGGCTGCTGAAGCAGCACGGCCACCAGAATGGCTCCGATCCATACCTTCATCGATTGCGGCTAAGCCTGACCTCGCGCTCACGGCCCAGGAGATACCTTTCGAAGACGGCTTCTATTGCTTCAAGTGCGAAGCGGGTGTTGGCCGCTCTCCAGGTCCCCCAGTCCCCCGACTCATTCTCAAACACACGGTAATCATACCATCGCCCTCTCACTTCCGCCTGCACCGCAAATTGGTGCAACTGTTGGAAGGGAGCCCTCGAATTGTGGCCTGCGTAAAAAAAGACGATTGGAGTGTGAAGTTCATCGACGAAGTTGACCAGAGACCGTTCGTAATAAGCCGTTGGCGTCTCCAGCGGCGATGGGCCAATCATGTAGCGCGCCCACTCTTCAGTATCCGGATTCGACGCGGCCGTTACGGCGTCGAGAATGGCGTTTATTGCGACGGCGGCCTTGAACCGGCCGTCACTTCGAATCAATGCTGCTGCGGTGAGAAAACCGCCCGTTCCTGCGCCCATGACTCCAAGCCGTGCATCGTCGATCAGACTTTCCGACGACAGGCGATCCAGTCCGATCAGCGCATCACGGATGTCGTGATCGCCTCCATTGTTCACGACAAGTTCACGAAAATCGCGCCCGTGGCCGCCGGATCCACGGACGTTGGGGGCGAATACGAGATAGCCATTGCTCACAACAAACTGGACGAGCGGATCCCATGTTGCTGCGTTCCCTCCGTCGAGCGTGTCCCGAAAGAGAAGGATGGCTGGATATCCGTCTCGCGGACGCGTTCCTCTGGGCTTGTATACGAGCGCGGGTATCTCCTGTCCATCGAAGCTACGGTAGGTGATGCCGTCGGGCCACACGAAACGGCTCTCACGTCGCAAGTCTTCGGGCATCGAATTGGTCAGCTGAATAGGACGCGCCCCATCGGGCACCGCGATCCAGACGTCGGAAGTCCGTGCCGGGTCCGCGTGGGTGAACGCGATCCGTTTTCCGTCGGGAGACCATTCGATCATGCCGAATGGGCCGGTGGCGTGCCCCGCGTAACCCGTCGTGTTCCCGCCATTGGTGCCATCTCTCTCCGAAACTCGGACGGTCAGGCTATCCGCTACCGCAATCGTGTAAACATGAAACATCGAGCTCTCGTGACGCACGTACGCGATCATGGCGTCATTCGGAGACCACTTTGGCGACAGATTGTCGATTGTTCCCGTGGTCAGCAGCTGGCGGACACCCGTCTGGGTATCGAGGATCATGAGGTTGCTGAAACCGGATTCGTTGGAAGAGTACACGATGCGTCGAGAGTCCGAAGCCCAGTCAGGAGAAGCATCGCGAAAACGCGGCGTGCCCGGCGTCAGCAAACGTGGCGAACCTCCCTCGGCGGGGATCAAAAAAATGTCCTCGTTTTCTCTGCTGTCGTCGTCGGGTTGCAACAGGTCAGCTACAAACGCAATCCACTTCCCGTCCGGTGACCATTGCAGGTTCCATGCAGGTCCGTCGGCGAGTTTGCGAACCGCGCTTGTCTGAAGATCGACGCTCATGATGCTCGTCAGCGGACCGACGCGTTGCGTGAATGCAATGTGGTTGCTGTCGGGAGCCCAGACGAACTCTTCTTCCTGAGCCAGTGTATCCGTGAGGGTTAGCGTCGACTGTCCATCGATGCTGACGGCGCGGAGATCCTTGTTCCCATTGTCCTGAACGGCGATAAATCCGATCCATTTCCCATCCGGAGACCAGGCCGGGCGATTCTTGTACCGCAGTGTCGACGTGATGCGTCGTGCTTGTCCGCCGGTGCTTCCAATCGTATGGACGTCAAAACCTCCGGCTGCCGGGCCGATATACGCGAGGTACTTGCTGTCCGGTGACCAGGTAAATTCGTGAATCCCTGTTGCGGCAACAAGTTGTTCGGGACGCAGCGGGATGCGGCGCACTTCCTGGGTGACGAGAGTGCCCAGGCTGATCGAAACCAGAAAGATGACGCCGACTCCAATGAGTCGGCTGCGATAGCCATGCACAGCGACCAGTGTAACACTCGAACCACGAACCCCCTTGAATACTCAACAGGATAAGAGATAATCTTCCGTCGCCCTTTCAGGGCGTACGGAGGATGGTGTCTCATGAGCTTGAGTTTAAAGACTCGGAGAGTCGAGGATGTTGTTGTGCTCGATCTATCCGGGAAGCTGACAATTGGCGAACCTGTGCTGATGCTCCGCGAAACTTTGCGCACACATACGACGGGTGGAGATAAAGGATTTATCCTGAATCTTGGTGACGTGTCCTATATCGACAGTTCCGGACTGGGAGAGCTTGTTTCTTCTTACACAACGGTGCGTAACAAGGGTGGCGACGTCAAGTTGCTCAAGCTAACGTCGAAGACGAAAGACTTGCTCCAGATGACGAAGTTGCTGACCGTGTTCGACGTTTACGATGACGAGGTCAAAGCGATCGCTTCTCTGAAAGGCCCGAAATGACCACTAAGTACGAAGTTCTCAAGCGACGCCGCGTCAATCGCGCGAAGAAAAAGGCGCGGCTCAAGCGGCAGGCCCAGGAAAAGCATCAGGCGCGTAAGGGATAGGGCTCCGTCCGGCTCTCGTCTGTTCCACCCTCGTAATCACAGATCTGCCGTTCGAACTCCGGCTGTTGTTCGGTTGGCGGAGACATTTGAGCATTTCAAATCCGAAATCGAGGGATCTCAAATTGGACCTCAAAGCCGAGTAAGTCCAATCTGAGATTTCCAATCTCGGGTTTGAAATGCAGGATTCGTCCAATTTCGAAATTTCAGATACGTTTCCTCTCTGGGGCACGAGCGCCTGGGCTTTTTACTGGGATACAATGTCGAGGTGTCAACGATCGCCCGCCCCAGCACTGCCAAACGCGACGCCGCAGTAATCCTCACCGTTGCGTTCGCGCACGGTACCTCCCATTTCTTTCACCTGATGCTTCCACCGTTGTTCCCGTGGTTCATGCGCGACTACTCCCTTTCCTACACGCAGGTCGGCGCATTGATGACGGTATTCTTCGCGGTGTCGGGAACGGGACAGTCGATGGCCGGTTTTCTGGTGGATCGCTGGGGCGCGCATCGCGTGTTATGCCTGGGCATCAGCTTCCTCTCGTTGTCAGGGGTCTTGATAGCGGCCTCACCAGGGGTATGGGGACTGTACCTTGCTGCCTTTGCAGCCGGCCTCGGCAACAGCGTGTTCCATCCGGCGGATTTCTCGCTGCTGAATCATCGCGTCGCAACACAGCGCCTGGGACACGCGTTTTCCGCTCACGGACTTGCGGGAAACATTGGCTGGGCTTCAGGACCGTTGATAATGACCGCTGCCGCAACCGCAGCCGGTTGGCGAGCCGCGGGATTGGTCGCCGCTTTAATCGGGTGTATCTCGCTGGCGACCGTTTGGTGGAGACGGTCGGATCTGATGATCCACAGCGCCGAGGAGACGCCTGCGGGGCAGGCGCCATCGCCGAGAGCGAAAAGCGGCGGACTGATGCCACTGATTCAGTTGCGGCTTACATGGATCGCCTTCGGCTTTTTCTTTTTCTCCACGCTCGTGCTGGGTGCAGTAGAGAACTTCGGGCCCTCACTCCTGCGGGACCTCTACGGCCTTTCGCTCGGCGCCGCGACTTCAGGCTTGACGTCTTACCTCGTGGGCGGGGCGGCAGGGCTTATCGTTGGCGGTTTTCTGGTGAATTCCGAAAGGAGCCAGGAAATCGTCGTCAGTCTATGCTTTCTGGGCTCGGCGACGCTGGCACTCCTGCTGGCGATGGTTATCGCGCCGGGGTGGTCGGTTATCGGCATCATGGCGGGTATGGGGTTCGGTGTTGGCATCGCGGGGCCATCGCGGGACATGCTCGTCCGCAAGAGTACTGTCGCGAGTCTCGGTAAGGGAGCGTTTGGCCGGATCTATGGCCTCGTCTATTCCGGCGCCGATGTTGGCCTGGCGACAGCGCCGCTGATTTTCGGGATGCTCATGGACGCCGGCAAGCAGCGATTCGTTTTTGCAGGCGTCTCTCTTGCGCTCGCGGTCTCGATTGTGGCGGCGCACGCTATCGCTCGAGAGGCACGTCGCTTTTCCGCGACGTCACAAACCTACAATATTCCCAATGAGTCATGACGAAGGCCTTCAGGCCCTGCACGATGGAGACCTCAAAACCGCCATCCCGCTGTTAGCCAGGGCTGTTGAGGAAACGGCCTACGCGGTGGAACATCTCAACCACGCGTACACCCTCGCCCTGTACCGCGCCGGCGAGAAGACGCGGCTCGCGTATGCAGCCCTCGAGATGGGTGATGCTGCGCTGGAGACCAAACCTGCTCTGGCTCTCGACTACTTCCAGCGCGCGTTCCTTGGCGGATTGGATGCTGCCTGCCTACGGTATGTCGGCGAAATTTTCGAACGATGGGCCCTCCCGAGATTGCCTGCGGCGCCTTTGAAGAATGTAAAGAAGATCGCACACGTCGTTGGCAGTGTTCGCTCCGACCACCCTCCGGCGCGGCAGGTCGCAGCTCTTGTCGACAGCCTGCGCCAGCTTGGCGTCGAGTCGCAGGTTTTTACTACGGAATGGGCGTCCTTCTGGTTCTTCAACGCGAATGGTGTTCATGACGAGTCGGAACTGCTTCTGCCGGACGCCGTCATCGCATCCACCGAGGGGAACTTCCTGGAACGTGCAGCACGTATTGCGGAGGCAATCCGCGCTTCGGGCGCCGACGCGATTTTGTATCACGCAGGATTTCATGAGCAGATCACGGCGCGAGTCGCCGCATTCCGTCCCGGACCTGTCCAGGTGAATGTCTCGTACGGTATCCAGATGGATGCGGATCTTTTCGACGGATTCGTTCTGCAGACGAACCGGGGAGTAGCTGCGGGACATCATTCCCCGGCCCCGCGTCAGTGGATTCCTCCGGTTTCCGACATTGCCGATCGGCTGCGCGCCTGTCCTCCGAACATGCGCCAGGTCATGGGACTGGAATCTGCGAATACGGTGTCGGCGACGGTCGGAGAGTTCCAGCAGATGTCCGAGCCGAAATACCTGTATGTATTGACGGGAATTCTGAAGGCTTTCCCGGATCACTATCACCTGTTTGCAGGGACGGGTGACGTCAAGATGATTCGCGCAGCGTTGCATGAGGAAGGCGTCCTGCCGCGCGTGCGGTTTCTCGGCACCATGTCCGACACAGCCTCTGTGATGGCCGTTGCGGACGTGTATCTGTGCCCGTTCAAGAAAAGTGAAGAGTCGCCGTTGCTGGATGCCATGGGAGCCGGCAGAGCGTGCATTGCTGTGAAGTTCCCGGATGATCCGGCGCGGAACGTGTCGGCGGAAATTCTTGGCGTGCCGGAACTGTTGGTTGCGGACAGTGAGGTCGCGTACCTGCAGGTTGCTCAGGGATTGCTTCGGGATGCAGAAACTCGCACGAAGTGTGCGGAGCTTGTCGAGGCGCGTTTCGAGGCGGAGTTTTCGGGTTTGAACCTTGGGAGGAAGTATCTCGAGTTTCTAACCGCGATCGGGACGTAGAAGCCGGGCCAAGCGTTGTTTCCATTTTTTCGCTATTGGATAAGTACAACAGTCATCGGACAGCAGTCATCGGATAGCCGAACATTGGAAGAACACTGTTCTTAAATGATCAATATCCGATGAGTGCTGTCCGATGACTGTTGTACTTATCCAATAGCGAAAAAATGGAAACAACGCGTCAGGCCCCGTCAGGCCCCGATTTTACGTCTAACTCATAACTTCTTCAGGTAGTTCACGTACCAGCCGACGATTCTTTCAATGAACTCGGCGGTGACGCGAGGGCATACAATTCCGGTACCTTGCAACGCCTCCAGCGTCCGGCTGCAATCGAACAACGGCTCACCCTGCAGGTACATATAGTAAAACGCCATCTGCTTCTGAAAAGCCGCTTCCATCCGCGTCGGAGGGTGAGCCTCAAACGCGCTTTGGT
>DASTBJ010000795.1:0-5572 GCA_035712125.1 Terriglobia bacterium | reverse complement strand
GATCGTCGCCCTTGCAATCGCCTGTCAGGAGTTACGAGCACAACAAAAATGGACCGAGAAACCCTTACCACCGGCTACCGACTTGCAACAGGCGCAAATGATCGAAATACGGAACGAAGCGGGGGCTGCGGTACTCAGGGGAAACTTCATGACAAAGGAAGATAAGGCCAACGAAATCGAGAAAGAAGCAAAGCTTTCAGGCGTTTCAGGTACCGGTTCCGCCGAAATCGAGGTGTCAAAAAAGGATGGCCAGGTAAGGGAGCAGGAGTTGGAACTCGAACTGGCAAGACTCCTGTATGACGCTCCATACAAGATCTTCATCGACAACAAGGAAGTCTTCACGGTTTCAGCGGACAGTAAGGGCAAGGTCAACCTGAGACTCACCTCGAAAGTCTCAAAGTGAGCCAGAGGACGTCGGTCCGGAGCCGGCTGACGTCATCGGCTTGCTCCCTCTAACTGACCTCTCGCCGGTCGTGTGCCGGCGGTTTTTCCCCCAGAGCGCGCATTCTTGCCTGTTCTGACACAATCCTAACGCCATTGCTTGGTCTGACGCGTGAGCGGTGCTCTTCAGCGTGGAGTTTTGTGAACTCGGCCCCGAAGAACAAAATCTGTGACGAGTAGTAGACCCATGCCAACAGCACCAGCAGCGATCCTGCGGCACCATACGCGGATTCGACGCCGCTGCGGCCCAGATAGTATGCAATCGCGGTCTTACCGCTGACAAACAACAGTGCAGTGATCACACTTCCAAGCCAAACGTCCCGCCACTCAATGCTTACATCGGGCACAACCTTGAATATGAAGGCAAAAAGGACCGTGATTATGGAGAAGGAAACAGACACGTCCAGCACTTGCCAGACCATCCCGGCACCCGGCAACAAATACGAGAAGTAGTCTGTAATCATTGCCAGAACTGCACTCAAGATCAGCGACACCAGCAGAACAAAACTGACACCGATCACCATCGCAAAAGAAACGAGACGTTGTTTGAAGAGATCCTGCCAGAAATGCCCGGGCTTTGGCTGGACACCCCAGATACGGTTTAGAACTGCCTGGAGTTGAGCGAATACGGAAGAAGCGCCAATCAGCAACATCGTAATGCTCAGAGCACCTGCGAGCGCGCCACGTTCCGATGCACGAATAGACTGAATGGCACTGGTCAATACCGTGGCCGCGTTTTTCCCCACCAGGGCAGTGATATGCCCCTGGACGTAGGCCATGCTGTCGCCCTCGTAAAAGAGTCCCGCAATGGCCAGGGCGACGACGAGTAAGGGAGCAATGGAGAAAGCCGTGTAGTACGCAAGAGCAGCTCCCCATTCGAGAGCGTTTTCGTTGGCCCATGCCAAGAAGCTCTTTTTCAGCAACGTCCAGACTCGTACTGTGCTCGTCCTTATTCGTTCCATTTCATTCACGGTTGTCTGGATACGAGACATGTCTGCGTACACCTAAAGCGAAGGTCGCAGGCGTTCGGCAGATGTGGCTGCAAGTGCGCTGCCAAGGTGCTCCAACTGCTAGGACGATGTGGTGACAAAACCGAGGGTCGTGATCCTGGACATCGATGGAACGTTGCTTCTCAGCAATGAAGCGCACGCGCGTGCGTTTGTCGCGGCGGGTAAGTCCCTGGGTCTTTCTGCTGACTTCGAGCATATTCGGCGCCTCATCGGCAAAGGTGGAGACAAGCTCATACCGGAGGCATTCGGTTTCGATGCCGAGAGCGAACCTGGCAGAAAACTGGATAAGGAAAAAGGCCGAATCTTCAGATCATACGTTCCGAGTCTTCGCCCGGCTCCGGGAGCTCGCGATCTCCTGCGAAAACTCCACACGGATGGCATAAAGCTTATCGTGGCGACTTCTGCGGGAAATGAGGATGTGCGCCTTCTATTGGATCAAGCGCAAGTTTCCGACCTTATCGAACAAGCGACCTCGGCAGATGATGCCGAGTCATCAAAACCCGACCCGGATATCATTCAGGCCGCGCTAAGCAAGGCAGGTGAAAACGCACGCGCAGCAATCATGATCGGAGATACGCCTTATGACGTCGAGGCGGCTCGCCGGGCGGGCGTACCGATCATCACCGTACGGTGCGGAGGCACCTGGACAGACGCTGATCTGAGGGGCTCAGTTGCGATCTTCGATGACCCTGCCGACGTTCTCGCTCATTACCACTTCTAAGATGTAATGCTGCTGGTGCCGTAGCGATCCGCGCCGGCCTGGGGACCCGTTCGGCTGTCTCGAGTGAATCTATTCTGGACAGACTTCCTGCCGACTGATGCCGCTATTCGTGCAACGTCGCGGGTGGCTGCCACATTTCCACCGCAGAGCAGGAGAAATTTTTACCCGGCCTGCCCATCCCCCAAAGGATGCCTCGCCTTGACAGCAATGAGTTCCTCCTCGTTGGTCAGGTCGAGACGCAGTGGTGTCATAGAGACGAAACCCTGCTCGATGGCCCAGCGATCTGTTCCGATCTCGGCGCTTTGTAACGGCGTGACGGTAAACCAGAAAAGCTTACGTCCCTGCGGGTCTTCACCGGGGACGATCTTGCCGTCGTAATAGCGAACCGACTGCCGGGTCCAGGTGAGACCCTTCGGAACGCGATCGGGAAAGTTGACGTTCACAAGCGAGAGGTGAGGATCCTCCAGAAGCAGCTTCAAGACCTGTTGCAGCGATGGCCCCAATGCCTCGAAATCCGGTTCGTCGCCCGTGATGGATAAGCTGAACGCGATGCCGCGCATTCCAAGAAGCACCGCCTGTTTTGCGGCGGCGAGAGTACCCGAGTGCCACATTGCGTTTCCCAGGTTACTTCCGAGGTTGATGCCAGAAAGAACGACATCCACCTTTTCCCAGTGATAGCTTCCGAGCGCTACGCAGTCCGCGGGCGTTCCATTGACCCGATAAGCCTCGATGTTTTTGATGGGCGTCCGCATGTAGGAAAGAGGGCGCGACGCGGTTATCGAGTGCCCCGCTGATGACCGCTCAACGTCCGGAGCGACAACTCGAACATCCCCGAATCCCGTAGCGACCTCAGCCAAAAGCGCAAGGCCAGGGCTGTAAATTCCGTCGTCATTCGTAATGAGTATCCGCATGAACTCCGAACAAGTTTACATCTGTTCGGGCGGCTCTGGGCGTGATCAAGAATTCGATTGCTCTTGGCCAGCACCACCCCGGCGCTCGCGCCACCCCTCGGCCAGGAGAGGAGTCCAGAGCCTCTGCTTTATACGGCCCTCTTAATTGATTCCATAATCAGGTTCTGCGCACTCTCCGCATCAACCCATCGGCCAACCGTCGTCCACTTGCCTTTTTCGAGATCCTTGTAGTGTTGGAAGAAGTGCGCAATCTGCTGAAGCAGAATTTCCGGAAGATCCACGTAAGAATTGACTCCGGCATAAAACGGATGAAGAGCATCGACAGGAACCGCAATTATTTTTTCGTCAACTCCCGCCTGGTCCTCCATGAGCAATGCGCCGACCGGGCGGCATCGGATAACAGCGCCAGGCACGACCGCTACTGGTGCGATGACGAGCACATCGCAAGGATCGCCATCCTCGGACAAGGTCTGTGGGATGAACCCGTAGTTTCCGGGATAGTACATGGCGGTATGAAGAAAGCGATCTACAAACATCGCGCCCGACGCTTTATCCAGTTCGTACTTGACTGGAACTCCGCCCACTGGAATTTCGATGACCGCGTGCAAATCGAGAGGCGGGTTTCGGCCCGCACTGATTTTCGAGACATCCATAGCGACTTACTGATCGGCCGGCTCGATCCGCAGCACCATACCGTCCGCCGTATTACCGCCGGACGACTGCTCGGTAACGATGTAGATATAACCGTCCGGGCTCTGCTGCACGTCGCGTGGACGCACGCCCATCGGGATCAGCAGCCCCTCACGCCGTTCGGCCTGCGAGGGCTGGTTGAACGCGATACGCACGAGCTGGCGCGTCGTTAGTGCACCCACGAAAAGATTGTTCTTCCAGCGAGGAAACTTGTCGCCGGTGTAGAACAGGATGCTCGACGGACTGATGGACGGAACCCAGTGAATCCGCGGATTGTCCATGCCGGGGCGTGTCCACGGCTGATCGGAGACCAGAGTGCCGGTGTAGTTGCGCCCGGTGGACACAAGAGGCCAGCCATAGTTGTGGCCGGGCTCGAGGATATTCACCTCGTCACCGCCCATGGGCCCAATCTCCGCCTGCCAGAGCTGTCGGGTTTCGGGATGAAACGACAGGCCATACCCGTTGCGGTGACCGTAGGTGAAGACCTCCGGTTTCGCGCCAGCCCGCCCCACGAAGGGATTGTCGGTCGGAACGGTTCCATCATCGCGTATCCGAAGAGTTTTTCCGATGTGATTGCCCAGGCTCTGAGCTTTGATGCGAAGGCTATTGTCGTCCGTGCCGTTGCAGCAAATTCGATCGCGGTCTCCAACGGTGATGTAGAGCGACGCATCCGGGCCAAAGAGAATACACCCGGCAAGATTGCCACCGGTCTCCCATGCATCAGCGACGAAGATCTCCTGGACGGCGTCGATCTTCGAGCCCGCCAGTCGCCCTTTGCCCACAGCGAGCGTCGTTCCACGCTCACCTCGCTTTGGATACGAAAGGTACACCAGACCGTTTTGAGCGAACCCGGGGTGAAGAGCAATCGCGTGCAGCGTGTCGTTTCCCTGTCCGTCGCCGGCCGGCGCTGTCCACACAGGATCGGGCAATAGTAGGCCGTCGCTTATCATTCGCAGTTTTCCGTTGCGCTCGGCGACAAGCAGCGTACGCGCATCCACAAACGCCAGGCTCCACGGATGGAACAGTCCCGTCGCGACAGTGACGACACGAATCTTTCCGCCCTGCACGTCGAGCACACGCGGGCTGGTGTCTCGAGGTGGCGTCTGTTGGCCCAGGGTGACGATAGAGAAAAGAACGCCGACGGAAATCACCGTCAGCCTTGCGAGGTGGATTCTCATGTGCGCTCTCCAGATCGAATGTTGCGGTGCAGCATATGAGAATCCGTGGTGCGGAGCAATCTAAGGCTTTTCAATCGTTCCGAAAAATGAACTCACTCACCAATGGCTCCAGCAATTCGTTCCAAATCATGGCGGCGCCGTTTTCGCCGTTCGTCAGGATCACGAATCCGTTCTTCCGCTCGGGAGAGAATGCCGACTGAGAGTGCCATCCATCGAAGTCGCCTCCGTGCGCCATCACATCGCCTTCTTCCAGATGCCAGATCTGCCAGCCCAACGCCCACGATGCTTTGATTGGTCCGGCAGCTTCGATGTGGGGCTTCAGCATCTCCTTCAGGCTGGCTACGTTGAGACGATAATCATCCGCCGGCCTGGGTTGCATCACTTCGACGAGAAACCTCGCGTAGTCGACGGCCGTGGTCATCAGTGAGCCTGCCGATCCATATCGGGCCAGCGCGGCGGCGATATCCGCAGCCGCGGCCGGCGTCTGTTGGATGGGCTTGCCGTCCTTATCGTGCGGACGCGCAAGCTTGCTTTCCATTGCGGGCGTCAGCAGATATCCGCTTGAGTCCATTCCGAAGGGCCGCAGCAGGTTAGCCGCCATGTACTCTCCGAAATCGGTCG
>DASTBJ010000794.1:0-2267 GCA_035712125.1 Terriglobia bacterium | reverse complement strand
CTTGGGATCAAGCCCCTCCTGTATGCACAAATCGGTGAACGCTTCGCGTTTGCTTCAGAGTTCCAGGCGCTACGCCGCCTGCCTTGGCTAGACAAGATACTGGAGCCCGATCTCCAGGGGATTCATGAATTTCTTCGGTTTATGTACATTCCGGCACCGCGAACAGGGTTCAAACAAATTCGAAAATTGCTGCCGGGGCATTGCATGGAAGTGTCTGTGGACAGCCCGAAGTGTGAGCCGGAAGCTTATTGGAAATTGGAGTTCAATCCCGATTATTCCCGTACCGATCCTGAGTGGCAGGAGATCATTGAGGATGCGCTGCGACGCTCGGTCAAATCCCATCTCGTCGCCGATGTTCCTTTTGGCGCATTTCTATCGGGCGGTTTGGATTCCACCCTGGTAGTCAAGTACATGGCGGAAATCCTCGATCGTCCGGTGCGGACTTTCAATATTGGTTTCATTGAAGAGAAGTACGATGAACGTCCGTTTGCGCGCGAAGCGGCGGCGTCGATTGGAACGGAACATTTCGAAGAAGTCGTCGATGTCGAAGCGCTCGAACTGCTGCCCAAATTGGTGCAGCATTACGGCGAGCCCTACGGTGATTCTTCAGCCGTGCCAACCTGGCACGTCTCGCGCTTGGCGCGCGAACATGTACCCATGGTCCTCACCGGTGACGGGGGGGACGAGTTCTTTGCCGGCTACAAATCTTATCGCAAGTGGTTGTACGCCTTGGATCCGTCCCGACCCCAGCCTCCGCTCTGGAAGGCTGCACTACGGCCATTGCTGACTAGGATTCATCCGCAACGCTGGCCGTTAGATCAGCGGGATCCCACGCTCGCCGTGTGGTTGCGTAACGTGAACACACTGGAAGCCGAGGAGTCTGAAGCGCTCTGGCGGCGGGAGTTCCGCGCCGGCGTTGAATCCTATCCGCACTCGATGCGACGCGCGTTTGAGGAGCCGGCGGTAGCACCGCCGATCACCCGGTCCCGCAACGTCGATATTCACCACTACTTGCCTTCCGACATTCTCACGAAAGTGGACATTGCCGCCATGATGCATGGCTTGGAGTGTCGTACGCCGCTTACCGATGTCGTTATCGCCGAACTGGTCGCCACCATCCCGCCGGAAGTGCTGATTCGAAAAGACGGCGATTGCGGCGAGTGGCGTGGCAAACAACCGTTCCGTCGGATTTTGAGCCGGCAGTTTTGCGATAATTTCATCAATCGGCAGAAGATGGGATTCGGTATACCTGTGGACGAATGGCTTTTCGGTGACAAGAACAAAAGTTCTCAGGTCAGAGAATTGTTGCTGTCGAGTAATTCTCGCATTGCCGAATGGTTGGATCAGAAAGCGGTAAAGCGCATTCTTGCTGCCAAACGAGGTTACCCGACGTGGAACCTGGTCGTTCTTGAAGAATGGTTGAGGCAGAACCGGTTTTGAGTATGCGGATAGCCTTTGTTACCACTGAATACCTGAGCGAGCGCAAATTTGCCGGTGGTCTCGCGAACTATACTTATCGGGTTGTCCAAGGGCTCCGGGCACTCGGACACGAGGCGGAGGTTTTCGTTCCCGGCGCGTCCGAAGCCTCCTTCGAGCATGACGGCATAGCCGTCCACCGTTTAAAGGTATGGAATCCCATTTATCTCCGCGTTCTTCAGCGTCTACTGCGCTGGTTGGGACGCGAAGCTTGGGCGGCCCAGTTTGATATCCTTAAGCGGATCTGGACTTTTCGTGTCGGCTTTAAAAAGCGCAACCGTGAACTCCCTTTTGATCTGGTCCATTATACGCATCTATACGGAGGCGGCGTTTTACGCACAAGCTTGCCTTCTGTGGTCAGGCTCTCGAGCTACCGGGATTTATGGGTTCCTTATGGATTTCAGTTCACAAGCGCTTTTCAAGGTTTTTTTGAAGACCTGGCGCTCAAAAGGGCTGACGCGGTGTTTGGGCCCAGCGAATATGTTGCCAGTTATGTGCGATCGAAGCTCCGCATACCGGTAAAGATCATCGAATCCCCCTTCGTTCCGCCGCGTGGTGAAGAGGATGCGTCCGTATGGGAGAAACACATCCGGTCCCATTCTCCATACGGTCTCTACTTTGGATCACTCGCCGAATGGAAAGGAGTCTTCGTACTTTGCGCGGCTTTGAAGACTGTACTGGCGGAGCAGGAAAATTTGCATTTCGTGTTTGTCGGCAACGACCTGAGCAGCCGCGGAGGAACATCAGCATCTGCGTTCATGCTGCAGGAGTTAAGCGACTTCAAAAACCGC
>DASTBJ010000793.1:0-4477 GCA_035712125.1 Terriglobia bacterium | reverse complement strand
GCTTTCGAAAGGATATCGCGCAACCGAACAATCCGATCCGGAGGTGGAGCTGGTGTTGCACCTCTCGCTGGAGCTGCTCCACGAGCGGCGGCGGGGGAAGGAGAGCCTGGGCCCAACAAACTACCGGGATCCCCAAAAGCTCCGAAATCGACATCCTGGGCGTAGGCTGCGGTTGCGAGCAACACGCACACTAGAACACTGAAGGATTGCCTCATAGCCTCTCCCTATCAGAATTGGGTATTCACACCAAAGGTTATGGTTCTCCCCGGTCCAAAACTCGTGGCCGTTCCGAATAACGGCGATGTTATCACCCCGCTGTACCCATTCACTCTCGTGTTGTTCAGCAGATTCTGTACTTGCACCCTGAACGTCACTCTAGGATGAAGTAGCGATGGCGGAGCCTGTGGCGCGGTCGGCGCCACAGCACCCGGAGCGCCAATTAGATTCGGTTGGGCGATAATGAGCTGCTGTATTGTCGCCAGGGGGATTCCTGCCTGCAAAGCCGACTGAATGAGCTGGTCTTGCGGGGACAGCGCAGGCGCGGGCGCTCCGGCTGCTCCCGTAGGCGGGGTCACGGCTGGCTGCGCCTTCTTCCGAATATTGATCGCAGGGCTGCTCCAATTCAGGTTCACAGTGTATTGACCGGGTCCAACCAGGGAATTGCGTTCTGTTCCGAATGGCCGATCGGCGAACGACTGATCGAGATTGTCGTCTTTTCCGGTCGTGATGCTGTACGCGCGTCCGGTGTTGGTGTTGAAATTGAAGTTGAGTGTCCCCACCCTGGGAGGCCGCACAGAGAAAGTTCCCTGGAATCGAAAGCGTTGGTCATTTCGCGCCCAATCGGATCTGACGTCGTACGGGTTTTGCCACTGCGCGTCATCTTCCTGCCAGTTGAAACCGGTTTGGAAACTACCCGAGAACTGGGTCGCAAGGATTTTCTTGGAAGGAATCTGAACCTGGAAAGTCAGACTCCTCCCGAAGGAATTGCCAATAGATTCGAATCGGTTGATGCGGCCGACATACGGATAGAAGGGCCGGAGAAGGTCAACCTCATCTGGCGTTAATGACGGATCCAACGCCGTGCCGGGGTATGGCGCGTTGACGTTGCGGTTCCGCAATTGGTGCACAGTCCGGTTGAGGCTGAAAACTGTTTGTACTCTCCAGCCCTTTGGAAACTGCTCGATGAAGGATATCTGAGTGTTTATCGTGTAAGGCGCCTCCAGGTTTGGGTCGCGTTTCTGAAGAGAACCGCCCTCACCCGTTGTCGTTCCCGTCGTACCATCCGCGAAGGGATCCGGATACGGAGGATTAGAGATGATGGTATTAAACTGACGCGTCGTGCCATCGCCACGAATCAGCTGTTCATACTGGAAAATGGGAAAGCCCACGTTGGGATGGGTCAGCCTTGCGCCCACACTGATCGTATGCCGCTTCTGCAATTGAACCTGGAATTGCATCGTCGGAGAAATGTTGTTGTAGTCCTTGAGGTGGGTTTGAATCGCGTATTGCGCCCCGGCGGAGTAGCTCATTGTTGGGGAAATCCGGTAGGTCATGTTCACCGCGACATTCGCGTCAGACTGGGCGAACGATGCAATTGGATTCCCTGACGTTTGCGTGAACGTCAAAGCGCGTCCGGCCTCGTAGTCCTCCAGGCTGGAAAACGTGAACGTTCCCAGATAGTTGTTCTCCACCTTGTTGTAAGTATCCTGATGATTCAGGTTGATCGAAAACTGAAAGTTGAGTTTCGGGTTCGGTGCCCAGCCCAACCGGTCGCTGATGTTGAAGTTTGTGTTTCGAGCGTCGCTGCGATTCTGTGCGCCACCGGAGTTGAAAGCGTCCAGCACATTGATAGCGATTGCGTGTGTCCGTGGCCTCGCGCGCGAGGTGCTTCGGTTCATCCGAAATTGGAGCGTGTTGTTCAGCTTCGGCGATATGGTCTTGTTGTCGGCAATCTGAAAATTCCAGTTGTGGCTGTTGCTGTCGTAAGCGCGGTCCTCAAGTGTGAAATTGCCGATGCCCTGGTTCTGGTTTATCTCGCGATTTAAGTTGAAGTTGTAATTGAGAGTGTGTGTCTGCGAAAAGTACCAGTTGTTTGAAATGCCCAGGGTGTCATAGGTCGACGGGTTGAAAAATGTCTTATCAACGGGGCCGTATGGCGTGATCGCCCGAATGGCGTTACTACCGTTCTCGTATTGGTCCTTGGATAGATTGATGTCCATTCCCAACAGCCCTTTGATCACCGGCCCTGAATATCTGGTGCCGACTGTCAGTCGACGATTGATAGGTTTGTTCTCCGAGTGTGGATTTCGCGCGTTGAGGGCTGAATTACGATACGAAACATTCACGTTGCCGGTCCACGGTCCCCGCGGACCGGGCTCCCTGGTCACGATAGTGATGCGCGGCCCCGTGCCGGTTGCGTTGAAAGAGTTCGGCTCAATCACGATTTGTGCAATCTGGTCGCGCCGGGGAAGCCGGCCTCCTTCGAGTCCATCGATGATGATTTGCGCATTCCCCTCTCCGCCGGCCAGGGCTTGAAGGTATGCGAGCAAATCTTCTTCATCGTCGGGGAGATCCTGGAAATCCGCAGGAGTGAGCGTCGTCGCATCCAGGCTCTGAGCGGCATCGATGATGATTTCGTTGCTGTTCCCCACGATGTCGACGGTCGTGGTGATCCCTTCGAGGGACAATGTAATCGCGAGTGCCGGCATGCTGGGAACCACGCGAATCGCCTGCGCCCACGGCTTGAAGTCGGGCGCCGACACACCCAACTGGTATTGACCGATCGGCAGGTCGAACGAAAACTGCCCAAGGTCATTCGTTTTAACGGCCCTGAGGACTAATCTGTCCCGAATCACGGCGACATCGACGGACGGCATTGCGGCGCCCGAGGGGTCTTTTACCGCTCCTGCGACTCTGGAAGTTTGAGGCACTGGCGCCTGACTCCCCAGCACAAGAGAGGACAGGACCAGGATCAGGAACAGAGACAGTCCGGCATTCGATCTGAAAGTCCGCATCAAGAATCCCCGGTTTTAAGGACGTTAGCGTTGTACTTAAGACACCCGCTACGGCATTTGGGTTCAAGTGCGGTCGGATCGAGATGCCCGGAGCATCCCAATCGGCCGGCGTTACTCCGAGAAAATCTGCCCCGAATCGGTCGTCACGAATACCCATGGTGATCGGACTTCGTCGTTAGCTCGGGCGCACTCTTGAGCTGCCTGTACTTCTCCACAAAGTACACAAGGAACGCGTAATAGATCAGCACTTCTTCGAATTCAGATTGATTGGAATCAAGAGACCTGTTTGACGGCAGTCCATACGGATCGAGAGCTTCATGAAGCAGCGCGACCAGAACCGCGGCAACAACAGTGAACACAATCATTTTCGACGGCGAGAGAATCTTCACCACACGATGTCGTTTCAGCGCGTCGATATACGGCAGGATCACAAACATCGAAGCCAGCAGCACATTAGCCACGAGCTTGATGTTGTTCGTGTTGTTGCCCTGATTATGTAAGTTCCGGACCTGCACGCCCTGTCCGTGAGGAATACCCTTCACCCAGTCGATGAAGTGCAGTCCGTAATCGATCTCTTCGAGGAACATCAGTCCCGTCAGCACGCATGCGAAAAGGACTACACCCCTGAAAGCATGCTTCATGGGAACCCGGGAAATCTTTATGAGAACAGCCAGCGAACAGAGGATGAGGACCGCACCCAGGTTTTCCAGTAGTCCGAATTCACGGTTGGAGGCAGGCGCAATGAGTTCCTGCATCCAGTGTATTTGGGAAAAGTACATCGCGATGAACGTCCAGCCTGCGAGCAGTGGCAACACCCAGTAGACGAGGTGCTCCATCCTGCTCATATTGCGGAAGACGGTCAGGGGGTCGCGCAGCATTCCGCGATACTAAACTCTCCAGGGTTTGTTCGGAAGTCCGTTATCCGGCACTGCCAGGCGCATATTCGGATCGGCATCGAAATCGAAAGCGGCAGTTTCTCCGCGGCGGAGCTTGGCCGTACCGGCGGCGGCGATCATTGCTGCGTTGTCCGTCGTGAGAATGCGGGCGGGGACATAAAATTTCAGCCCGCACCCTGCAGTCTTCTCCGCCATGAATTCCGTCAAGCGACTGTTTGCGGCGACTCCGCCGGAAAGCATGAGCGATCGAGGCTGCAGCCGCGATACCGCCTTTTGCGTCGTGGACCACAGCATTTCGACGACAGATTCCTGGAAGCTGGCAAGAAGGTCCAAACGTGCAGGATCCTGTCGGGATTCCTCCTCGTTCTTCGGCGCCAGGTTTTCGGTTTTCACAATGCGCAGTACGGCTGTCTTGATGCCGCTGAAGCTGAAGTCCAGCGACCGGTCAGAGATTTTCGGGATAGCGAACCGGATCGCTTTCGGATTGCCGAGTTTCGCAAGCCGGTCGATGACAGGCCCGCCGGGATACTGCAGCCCAAGCAGCTTACCTACTTTGTCATACGCTTC
>DASTBJ010000792.1:0-4336 GCA_035712125.1 Terriglobia bacterium | reverse complement strand
GAGCGAGACATCTTTAACGGGGAACTGCTCGTCGAAGGGCGGCCGCTGAGCACGATCGACGTCATTGTCGGCTTCAACGGAGGTCTTCTCGAAGGCCGCGCGTTCAATGCGAAGCAGGAACCTGTTTCCAATGCCCTTGTTCTTCTCGCTCCAGATGGACCATCCCCGATCCGATCGGATCGATTCCGTTCCGTGGCGACCGATGAGTCGGGAAATTTTGAGATTCGCGGCATCGCTCCGGGGAACTACACCGTTTACGCCTGGGAAGATGCCGATCCTGGGTCGTGGTTCAATCCCGCGTTCATGCGGCTGTACGAAACGTCCGGACAACCGATCCGAATCGGAGATGCACAGAGGCTGTCCCTCGATGTTCGGGTGATACCGGTTCCATAGCGAACGGGCCGGGTGGTTGGTTCCATTCTTGCGAGGAAGAAATCGGAAAATCGGACGAGTCCTGCATCTCAAATCCGAAAGTTCAAAATCTCAAATCGGACGACGATTCTCGGTCTGCGAGGGTCCGATTTGAGATTTTGAACTTTCGGATTTGAGTCTTCCGTTCGTCCAATTTCCGATTTCTTCTCGCAAAAATTGGAACCAACCATCCGGCCTCGCTAATCCCACCAAAAGTAGAGCGTGCCCTTCTCAAGCTCGTCCGCAAGCTTGTCTACGCTACCAACGCCTTGATCCACGATGTCCGGAGTAAATTCGTACATGCGCCGAGCGAGACCCTCTGCGTCTTTAACAGGGGCGGAAAGGTGTCCTTCCATGTAATCGAAACCGATGCCCGTGAGGACAAACGGCTGGTCCTTTTCCAGATCCTTCATCCAGGCAATGACACCGGAAGTGCCGATGTTGTAGTTGTCGCCGTTTGTTTCCATCACAGCCATGACCGCGTATTTGTCTGTGGTAGGTAGAAGACCCACTTTGTCGGTACGGTCGCCGAGTCCGAAGTTCTGCTCATAGCGAAACAGGTAATAGCCCTTTGCGAGGAACTGAAGGTGGGTGTCGTGCAACAAGGTTCCTACCTTGTCGCCGGGCACGTCAAAGGAAACTCCGCCGGGTATGTTCTCCCGTTCTCCCGGCGAGACCAACGGCTGGGGTTGCGCCCCGAGTAATGATGAAGCTTCCATGATGGCTTGCTGGAACTCCGGCGACTCGGCGTCTCCACGGAAGTCCGGCTGCTCTACCGGTTCCTGGGTTTTGTATTTTGCCGGCAGCGTTTCCGTGGGATCGTTCGCAACGGTCCGTTCGCTGCCGGAACTGAGACAGCCGCCCGACAGCATCGGCACAGTGATTCCGAGAATGACGGCAAGGCCGCGATTTTTCATCCAAGTGTTCATCGTTACGCCTCTGGTCTGCGATGCTTCAGCACAGTAACATGGTGACTCATGGACGACGTCATTATCAGGCCCGCAACCGATTCGGACGCGCCTTCTCTCGGCCGGCTGGGCGCTCAACTGCTGGAGACGCACTATAGCTTCGACCCGAAACGGTTCATGGCTCCGCTCCCCAATTCGTCGGAAGGCTACGCCTCGTTTCTCCGGTCTCAACTGGGACAGGACGATGTCGTCGTGTTCGTGGCGGAACGCGCCGGCGCGATTGTTGGTTACGTGTATGCGGGTCTCGAGCCGACATCCTGGAAGGAACTGCGCGATATGGCAGGGTTCATCCATGATGTCGTTGTCGAGGAGTCGAGCCGGCGGTCTGGTATTGCCAGTGGCCTTGTCGAAGCGGCCGTCGAATGGCTCCGCGCGCACGGCGCACCGCGCGTCCTCCTGTGGACCGCCGAGCAGAATCCGGCGGCGCAGACTCTATTCGGTCGCCTGGGCTTTCGCAGAACCATGATCGAGATGACGCGAGAACTCGACTAAATCCCTACAAACAATTCGCAACGGAGATCTTCGCAATGTCGTTCGCTACATTAGTACTGTTTATTGCAAGCATGTTAACGCTGGGTTTTGCCGACTTTGCGACCAAGCAGGCATCGGGGCGCGTCAGCCCCGCCCTTGGGACGTTGATCTACGCCGCGACAGCCATGGTGCCTGCACTGGCCTGGACGATCTGGACTCGGACGTCACTGGTGGTTTCGCGCTCCGGGGTGTTATGGGCCGTCGCGACGGGACTTGCCTTCGGCGTCTTTGCGGGGCAGCTCTTCTTTCTTTTTTCGCGCGGTGTGAATCTGTCGCTGGGCACGCCCGTCATTCGGCTGGGAGGTATCGCGTTCGCTGCCGTGTTGGGCATCGTCATCCTGCGCGAGCCCTTCAACGTTCAGTCCCTCGCCGGCTTTGTGCTCGCTGCGCTCGGGATTCTTTTGATCGCGACGCGGTAGAAGGGCAAGAGTTTTGAGTTGTGAGTCGTGAGTTATGAGTAAATCAAAACTCAGAACTCAAAACTCAAAACTCAGAACTAGACCTATGGCGCCGGTCGGGCTTTGCCGGCCGCAATGGCGTCCGAAAAAATCTGCCGTTCAGATCCGATCCGCCGGAATTCTTCTTCGCTCTGGCGTAGGGCCAGAGCACGCGATTTGCGGTACACGATCTGGGTCCGTAGCCTGCCGATCCGGTCCACGAGCGCAAACGCGCGCATTTCAAGATCGCTCAAATCCTTTGCCGTGAGAGGAGCCGCGGCTATTCTCTCAAACTCTTCCGCCAGGTTACGCAGCTCGGCTGCGTTGGCCTCGCTGACAGAGACTGGGTTTGCGGCGACGAACTCCGCGTCTTCCTGTTTCGTCCTTTCCGCAGCCAGCACAAGAAAGCCGTGATTTATTCGATGGTTCGTCAGCCGAATGATGCGGTCCAGCGTCGCACGATCTTCGGAGATCCAGGTTTTCCCATCCAGTTGGAACCAGACCATGAAGTTCGTTCCGACAGCTTTTTGCGCCTGCCGGGCTATCTCTTCGACGGCCATGTTGCCGCCGGAAGTTGGTCGTTCCGGGTTGCCGTTAAAGAGTACCCACTGGATGTCGCTCTGAGGGGCTGGGACGGCCAGTGCGGTGGAAAAGGCGCCCGCGGCAAGAAGAATAACGAATCCTCGATAGACGGCGTTCATGTGCGCCCCCTTCTAAATTGAAGAGTCCGGTTAGCGAGCCGTTGAGTGCTCGAAAGGTTGCATTGATCTTAACACTCGATTGACAACAGGTTTCTTAAGAGAGCCTGAAGTTTTTGTCAGGCTATGAGCGACGCGCTGTTCTTTTGGTCACGCACGGATGTAGACTCCCGGAAACAGTTGCATACCGGGGGTGTTTCCATGTTTCGTTCAGCTTTGTTTCTTGCCGCAGTCTTTCTGCTGTCCACTCACGTCATAGCCCACCACAGCACGGCAGCGATCTACGACGGCAGCAAGACCATCGAGGTCACGGGTGTTGTGGACTCAATCTCCTGGCGAAACCCCCATGGCCAGATTCTGCTGAGCGCCCGCGACGCATCGGGCAAGACAGTAAAGTGGGCGATCGAGACGCCTGCGACTGTTGTGCTCCGCATTCTTGGTATCGGACAGGATTTCATCAACGTCGGAGATCGCATCACGGTCGCCGGCGCGCCTTCGCGTAAGGACCCGTACGCCATGAACGGGCGCAACGTGCTGCTTTCCAGCGGGTACGAACTGGCGTTCGGGGCAAACGTCCCGTATTTTCCTGCCGGCAAGAATGGCAATCTGATTGGCCGGTCCTATGACAAATCGAACGTGGCGCAGGCGACGGCGAAAGCAGACGGGATCTTCCGGGTGTGGTCCACCAACATGACCGACCCTGCGGCCTTCCCAATGTTTAAGGGCGGGTATCCACTGACTCCCGCTGCACAGGCGGTGGTCGCCAAATGGGACCCTCTCAAGAATGAATTGCTGCGCTGCGGCACCAAGGGCATGCCCCTCATCATGATTACGCCGGCGCCGGTGGAGTTCGTGCGTGAAGGCGATCGAATTCTCATGCGGATTGAAGAGTACGATTCCCTGCGTACGATCTACATGGACCCGAAAGCGCAGCCGCCAGCCAAGCCATCGCAGTTCGGATTCTCGCGCGGCCGCTTTGACGGCCGGACGCTCGTCGTCGAGACCGACCGCCTTCAGAAACAAACTTTCGATCCCGATGGCGTTCCCCAGAGCGAAAGCATGAAGCTGGTCGAACGCTTCACGCCTACCGCCGACAACAGCCGACTGGATTACCGCATTACGGTGACGGACCCGGTGAACTTCACCCGACCGTTTGACCTCAGCCGGTACTTCGTCTGGAGGCCGGAGATGACCGTCGCGCCCTACAACTGTCTGGAACGAAATTAGAAACGGCCGACGGAGGGAATCTGAAATCGGACAATTCCTACATCTTAAATCCGAGAGTTCAAAA
>DASTBJ010000791.1:0-3465 GCA_035712125.1 Terriglobia bacterium | reverse complement strand
ACCTTCTTCCTCAAAGGCGGGTTTGAGCTAACCCTGTCCAGTTCTAACATCCGTCTCGTGGGAAATGCGGAGCTGGATGTTCCTTTACTCGACCCCCTTTACGCCGCTCTCGATTTGCAAATTAGTTCATCCGGCATTGTTTCGACGATAGTGCTTGGATCGAGCGCCGGGCAAAGCAGTCAGACAGAAATCAAGCGCACCGGTCTGGGCTTTGATGCCCGCTTCCGCCTGGAAGTCAACACTACGGCCAGTACGGGGACCGTCAACCGCATACGGATCAACGATACGACCGGTGCCGTTGTACTGAGCGGCGGCGTCCCCGTAGTCGATTCCGTTAACATCGCCGCAAGAACCGTACGTTTGGTCGGAGCCGGCTTACTGCTTCTGCGTGAAGGTTCGGCTTCTTCGCAAACGGACAGTTTTGTCGTTACAGGAAGGTTTGAGCTGGTCATTTCGGATGATAACGTCTCCGTGACCGCCTTCGGCTTCATCAACCTCGGCCGTATCGATCCCGGCTTCACACTTCAAGTAAATGGCTCCTTCACGATTACGAGTATCGGCGTCGTGGCCTCGCTTGCTCTTGGGGGGACGTCCCGTCATGAACGCTCGGGAGACGGATTTACATTTGACGCGCGGTTGCAGCTGGAGATCAATACCACGACTCTCACCAGAGATGTTTCACGCCCGCAAGTGGACCGCAATACGGGATCGATCTCCGGCACGACTACCGCCGAAATTTCGCAGCGCACCATTCAGGTTGCCGCATCCGGTTCCCTGCAACTCGGATCGAATAGCCTGTTCACCGTCCACGGTTACTTCGTCATGACGTTCACGACCGGTGGATTGACTGTGGCGATGGATTCACGATTGAAATTCCTGAACACCTATCAGCTGGACGTGGACGGCACGGCGGGCATCTTCACCAGCGATCCGGGTATCGCGATGGACATCGATTTGAGCCTGGGTGGCGACACCACGCCGTTGTTCGACAAAGGCTATTTCTCGACAAACGCCGGAGTTCGGCTACGGGTGAACACTCGCGACGCGACTGAAACGTTTGGTGTTCCGGTTAACGCTGTTCGCGTGCGGATCAATGGCAATTTCGGCGCGGATGGATTCGACTTTGACGGCGCGTTTAACTTTACCGCCAGCGGAACGCGCTGGGTGGCGACGCTGAACATCTCCGTGGACGTGTTCGGTTTTGTCGAGGTGGATGTCACAGGCAGCGTCGGCTTCGACACGGACCGCACGACGCCCAACGATACGCTGTCGCTGTCCGGCAGTGTGGGGATCAGCGTCGGCGACAGCAACAACGGCGCGTCGCTGACGCTGCGCGTGTCGTTCAGCAATTCCGGAGATTTCACTGCTACAGCCACGGGAACAGGCAAGATCTTCGGAATTACGGCGGGTAGCGTCAGTGGCACGCTGTATGAGTCGGGTCGACTGGGACTCGACTTCTATGCTGCGGGCGTTTACCTGGGACATCTCGACTTCTCCCTGAGTTCATCGGGCTCGGCGCTGATGGGCCCGATTGCCGGCGCGACGGTCTTCTTCGACTCGAATGGCAACCTTTTGCCGGATGAAGGAGAGCCGTCCGCCATCACCGATGAACTCGGCGCGTACACGTTACCCGACGGATGGACGACAGCCTTCGATCGTAATGGCAATGGCCAGATCGACGATGACGAAGGTTACCTGGTTGCAATTGGAGGTATCGATACGACTACCGGTCTGCCGCTCGTCGGTGCGCTCAAGACGCTGGCAGGCGATTTTGGATCCATGAGGCCGTTGATCCTGTCGCCCCTTTCGACGGTATACACCTACCTCGTGGACGCGCTGGGCAGCCGGGATGCAGCAAGCACGGCTCTCAGCGACGCGTTAGGCGTGCCGCTCATGACCGGGATGGACTTCGCGACGTTCGATCCTTTCGCCGCCGCACTCGCAGGCCCGCAGCAGGGCGGAGATTTCTATGTTGGCGGAGTGCAGCTCTCGAGCATTGCCACTGATATCGAGGCATACCTCGGGGCAGCGTCGCCCGGAACGAACTCCGGAGAGTTGACGGCTTTCGTGTACCAGCACCTGGCAGAGGAGATTCTTGCGACTCCTGGCGTCATCGTTGATCTAGGGGCGCCGGATCTTATCCGAAGGGTTATCGATAACACGGTGGCGTCACTCGATCTGGCGTCACCGCCGGAGGTGGCAGCCGCGGCAGCGATCATCGCAAACGCTGCTCAGGAGATTGAAGTGCGGGCCGGGGCCGGGGCCGGGGACATCGAAACGATCCTTGTTCTTAAAGGCACCGTGCAGGGCCCGATTGCGGGAGTGCTGGAAGGGCTGGGGAATGGCACCATTTCCGCGACGAGTGCGCTCGCACAGACAATTGGCGCCGGATTCGACAATCTCCTCGCGAATGTCACAGTTCCGGGTCTGCCGGACGATATCGAACTGCCGGCGCCTCAGCTCATCATGGAAACGCTCCCGGATGGGACTGTGAATCTTCAGGTCGTTGCGCTCGTGTCCGAGCAGGTTCTCGATGGAGAGGGCAATCCGCTTGTGGATCGGTTCCATGTGACGGTTCCGTTGCCACTCGATGGAGAACTGTTTGTCGATCAAGTGACAGTAGACGCGCGCATCGACGAGGGTGGGCCGGCATTTCTCGAGGTTCGGAGCAGCATCGACAACTACCAATCGGTGGTCGCGCGCGTGGCGACGAAGCCAGGCCTCGCGACGTATGCGATTCCGCTGAATCTGCCGGGTTCGACCGAGCCCGTGACGCTGCAGATTGTTGGCGTGGAGGCCTCGGCTCCAGACGCTGGTATTGAGTTTGTCCGCGTTAACGTAACCGCCGTCCTGACGCGTCCGGCTATCGCCCCAGGGTTGGTCGAGGATCCATGGGAACCGGGCAAGACAGCGCTCAAAGTCGTCGGAACCGATGGTGACGACTCGATTCTGATCGTCACGCAGGGGAAGAGCGGAACGATTGCTGTGCTGATTAACGGAAAGATCGTTGGGGAATACGAGCCGACCGGGCACATCGTGGTGTATGGCCTTGCAGGAGACGACAGAATGATCGTGTCGGGCAACATCAGTGTTCCCGTCATTCTCATCGGAGGGGACGGAGATGACTCACTGCAGGCAGGAGACACCTCTACGATCCTTCTCGGCGGCCGCGGTAACGACACACTGCTCGGCGGACGTCGCCGATCGCTTCTCGTGGGTGGCGACGGCGAGGACTCGCTCACGGGCAGTACGCAGGATGACATTCTGATTGCCGATGCTGTCGATGATCTCGAGAGCCTGGTGGATGTGATGCGGGTGTGGAACCGTACGGATCTTTCGTACGACGAGAGAGTCAGTTTGCTCGGTGGTCCGCTGATGATTTCCGGGATCACCATCGATGACGATGATGACCTGGACAAGATCGTCCGAAGCGGCGGACAAGACTGGACGTTTAATTAGCGTGAG
>DASTBJ010000790.1:0-4082 GCA_035712125.1 Terriglobia bacterium | reverse complement strand
CGGGCCGTTCCAGGCGGGGCACACACTCATCGGTCGCATCGGCGACTTCGATCATGACGGCTTGCTCGACGGCGAGCTGGTGCTGGCCGGCAATTCGCCCCTCGATCTGTTCGTCGCAGAGGGCGATCCGATCGCGCAGCGCCGGCCCTGGATCAGCGACATTCCGGTGCCGCCCGCCGTCTCCGCGCTCCTGATCGTGAACGGCATCGTGCAGAACTTTCCGGCACCGCTCACCGAGGTGCTGCAGCAGCGCGATACGTCGCAGGCAATGAACTACGGCTTCGATATAACCGAGCGCCTGAATGCCGCGCTGTACGACCTGAACAGTGTCCTGTCGTCACAGTCGACCACGCGTGACCAAAAGCGCCGCGTGCAAACGGCGCGCCTCGTCATTCGCATCGCCCGATTCCATATCGAGAGAGGCCTCGACACACTCGCCAGGCCGTACGTGGATGCTCACAGCCTCAAGCACGGCTCCGAGGCGCTGCGGCTCGGCTTGAAGGAGCTCGGTATCGCGCTCCAGCAACTGGCGCCTGAGCTGCCGCAGATGCAGGCCGCATTGACCGCTCGTTGACGCAAAAATGATGTTCCCCGGGCTTGCGGGCAGCGACGCCCCGGCGCTCGCTGCCCGCAAGCCTGGGGTCACCCATCGGCACTGGAATACCTCTTCCTAGCTACCCTTGGCCGAAAGGTGGCGATTTCTGCGCGCGGCCGCCGCCCGCCCCGCGTGAATCGAATTGTCACCCCAATGCGGAAATGCCGGTCCAACGTGATGTGCGATGCCACAAGACCCGCTCGGCGGGCCACTTGCTGGGCAGAGGGCGCAAGATCCTCGACATGCAGTCGAGAACCATTCTCCCGTGACCGTCGAGACACCGCAATCGAGCGGCGAACTACCCGATCCCGAGCTCGGGTGCGTGGGCCGACCTCAATGTGCCCAGACCTGCTCCTTGTCATCGGGAGGTTGTTGCGTGCCGTGATCGTGACCCCGCACGACGCCGGCGTCGACCGCCCGCAATACCGCTTGCGTACGGTTCGTGGCGGATAACTTCAGGAGAATCTTCTGCACGTGATTCTTCACGGTGTAGATGCTGATTTTGAGCAAGCACGCGATCTCTTCGTTCTTTTTACCGCAATACAACCACTCGAGAACTTCAATCTCGCGAGTAGTGAGCGCCCTGCAATCCACGCTCTTGATGGGCGCCCAAAAAGCCTTCGCCAACGCAGAGAACAGCGACGGCGTGAGATAGCGCAAGGACTCGTCCAGTTCAGGTGAAACCGCCACACCCCCGAAACAGAAGACCAGGCCCCGTGTTCCCGTTGAGTCCAGCTGCGCGTGCACCGCTAACGCGCCTTCCGAGCTTGGCCAGGATGGCAACTCGACCGATGGCCCAGGCGCTGCCGCACAACTTGCAGCATGAACGATGATGGGCGCGCGAATGTTGAGCCATTGCTTCACCAATGGGCAAGCATCTGACCCCGCGCGAAGTTTCATGGCCTCGAGACAATCGCGAGGAAAATCCAGATTCACGACTCGCAATATGCGTGCGTCATAGACTCTCAGCAAGGCGCATGAGAAATACCGGTAGTGCAGAATGGGGCGCAACGTCTGGGAAATCGATTTCAACTCGAAGGTGCTTTCCTTCCGTGCCAGGCGTTCGACCACGCGCAGTCCCGCTTCGCGCTCTCGGGGTTTCTCGTAATCTGCAATTGATGCCTCTTCAAACCATTCCTTGTTTTCAGAGTTCACGGCCAGCTTCTCCCTGTTCTTTAAGAACTATTCTTGCTGTGTGTAATGCTGACTCCCGGATTGCTCGGTCTGTTCTAATTTAACTGCGATGCAGTGTCAACGAATTAGATAGGCGCGCGGATGCGCAGATTGGCGCAGATCACAAGAGCTATTGCAAGAAATGCTCTGCTCGCAGGTCGCGCAGAACCACTCGAGTGCTGGCGCGCATTCATCAACCTCCCACACTTCTGTCGAGGAGAAGCAGTGCCGAGTGAAGACGCAACTCCGTCTGCACGCGCGCGACTGCCTTCGTCGAAGAAAATGCACGCGGCCCGCCTGGAGGACACTTTGCCTCAGGTCGTGGGGCGAAGAAGACGATTCCTACATAGCGGAATACAAGCGCCAGATCGTGCTGTAGGAGTCTGGCGGGCCCAGACACCGCCGAAGGAGTCTGGTCGCACGGTCGCGAGCCGGGTCGTGCACAAATTGGCCCAGCCCGCCTGGATGACTTGCGTGCAATCCCGACGGGCGGGGTCCGAGACGGCTTATCGCCTAACTTCCTGCGCAGGAAATATATCCGTTACCTGCCGTGCTGCGCGTACCCTCATGACGTCGGCCAGGCCGGACTGACGTCACTTCGATCTTTGCATCCTTCTGGCTCTGGCGTGATGTGGCCTCGAATTCCTGTTAGGAGCAGGGGCCGAATCGATGAGGTAGGTAGAGCACTTCATGCACGCTCGGTGGCCGCGACTCAAACGTTGCCAGCGACGGACTCTCCACATCACTTTAAATGATGAGTGCGTTCCGCCACGCGGCGGCCCCGGGGGCGGGGGCCGCCGCGGGTGGCCGGCCTACAAACCCTTGCGGGTGACCAGATTCGAGAGATCGCGTGAGCCATCAGGAAGCATGTCGAACCAATTCATGGTCCGATAGCCGACTCCCCACTTCTCCCCGCACGCTCCCCAATTCTGTTGATCCGGGTGATAGGACAATTCGACCCCGATGATCCGTTTGCCTTCCGGATCTAGCGCGCGATCCGGAAATGGGTTGTTGATCTCCACCTCGAACCACGCATTGCCCTGGTCATCGGAGATGACGGATGACGGAAGTTTGAACGGGCCGGGCATTGACCCGAAGGTGAAGACGCGCTGGCGGAGTGCCCACAGCGTGTACATGGAATTCGGGATGAGCCCCGAGAACTCGAAATTGAAACGCGCGGCAGTGAACGCTTTCACGCGCCGATCGTAGCGCGTGAGAGTGATGTCCATTTCCCCCTTCGCCCGCAGCCATCGTCCAAGCGTGATTGGCTTCGACGACCGTTCGTCGATCTCGGATTCCCCCAGGCAGCCGGGTCCACACGACGGACCGGTACGCGTGCGCGGATCGTAAGGTTCGCCCGTGTCGACGTCATACGCGACTTGGTCTCCCTGAAATCCATCTATCGGATACTCGTGCAGCGCAAATGCCGGACGCTTGTAGGTGTAGGCCTGCGATGCGGCCGGAAACACTTCGGGACACGGCGAAGGAATTGCATTCAGGTTGTAGCGCGTCTCGCCTGCCATCGGAATGCGCCCGCCGCCGCCGAAGTTGCCCTTGGGTGGACCGTACGAAGGCGTAAATAACTGGATCGCCAGATCGCGACTGCCGCGGCGCAAGTCGAGTTTGCGGATCACCTTGTGAGGAGCGCCGAGGAAGTTACTGAAATCCTCCATTCCCGCGGCGTTGAGCGGCGGGACCGTATGCTTCGATACCAAAGCCGCCCCCTGCATGGGTTGGACGTTGCCCGGCGAAACTTCCGTGAGGATGGTGCCGACTACGACGAAGTCGCCGTTGGCATCCGTCACCGTGCTGGGCGGCCACGGGGGCCCCTGCGTCGTCACGACGAGCGTGCGGTGCGCGCGGGTGTTTTCATGACCGTGAAATTGGTCCCGCGCGTCACCTGCCCAGATGAGCATGGGCAGCGCGCCGGCGGCGATCGCGCATAGAGCGCTCGAAACTCGACTGCGTCTCGGATTCATAGCATTTTGCTCCTGTGATGAATTGCTATGGGCTTGTTCCCGCTCACGGGTGGTGCACGTGTGTGTGGCCCGAGTGCGGCGTAGGAAGGAATGGAAACTCAACCGCGATGCCGTTCGAGGTGACATCGAGACGATTGCCCGGCACGTATCCGTAGCCCGGTCCGTCTGCCGTGCCGGCACCCGGCATGCCATTCGCGAAATTCACGCCATCGCCCAGACGCAATGCGCGCGGCACTGGACCGCCAACGACTCGGAGGCCGAAGTCCGTCGCATCATCGTTTGGCCGCCGGCCATTCGGCAGTCCCGCCGGATCGCCACCGAGCAGCGCGCCCATG
>DASTBJ010000789.1:0-3369 GCA_035712125.1 Terriglobia bacterium | reverse complement strand
GCCGCTGCAGCGGAGCATCTGGGTTCACGCCGTCTCGGTCGGAGAAGTGAAATCGGTACGAAAACTTGTCGAAAAACTGCGGACCGCACACGCCGATCGCCCCCTGGTGCTTTCGACCATAACGCCGGCAGGTCAGGAACTTGCCCGGGGCACGCAGGATCTTGCGGATCACATCTTCTACTTTCCGCTCGACCTTCCCGGCGCGATCCGCCGCACGCTGGATCGCATCAACCCGAGCCTTGTGGTGATTGCCGAAACCGAAATCTGGCCCAACTTTCTTCGGGAATGCCGGAAGCGTGGCGTCCGCGTCGTGATGGTGAATGGAAGAATTTCGGACCGGTCACTTCCCCGTTATCGCGCGGTGCGGCGGTGGCTGAAGCGCGTCCTCGATGACTACTCTCTGCTCGGCATGCAGACAGAAACGGACCGCGAACGCATTGAGTCCATCGGGGCTGATGGCAGGAAAGTCACCGTTTTCGGCAACCTGAAGTACGACGCGGTGAATCGTCAGCAGTCGCTTCCCGCCGATCTGACCGCGGCTCTCTCTCCACTACCGCAATTGTGGATCGCGGCAAGCACGATGCCGGGAGAAGACGAATTGATACTTGACGCTTTTGCCGAACTCAGAAAGCGTCATCAGAAGTTGACCCTGCTCATTGCGCCGCGCCATCCCGATCGATTTGATGCCGTCGAACGGCTCATCCGTGACCGTGGTTTTACGTGTACACGAAGGAGCCGGCTTGATGGTCTGGCCGATGTGCTGCTGCTCGATTCCGTGGGCGAACTGTCCTCCACGTTTCAGCACGCCAGCGTGGTTTTCGTTGGAGGTTCGCTGGTGCCGAAAGGCGGTCACAATATTCTGGAGCCCGCGGCGTACTCGAATCCCATTGTGTTCGGCCCACATATGGAGAACTTCCGGGAAATCCGCGATGTATTTATCGATGCAAACGCGGCGATCGAAGTGCGTGACGCCCCGGAGCTCGCAACGGCTGTCGATCGGTTGTTGACCGACCGACAGCACGCCGCTCAGCTTGGAGCGCGGGCAAGACGGGTCGTGGATGAGAATACTGGCGCTACCGAACGGGTTCTTGCGTACCTGCAATGAGTCGCGCCTTCCGATTTCTTGTCGGCGCCCGCGACAGGCTTTATGCCAGCGGAGTGCTGCAGACCCACCGACTCCATCATCCGGTCATCAGCATCGGTAACCTGACAGTCGGAGGAACCGGCAAGACTCCGCTCGTAATTCTGCTTGCCGAACGGTTTCGCGACGAAGGTTTCCGCCCCGTTGTGCTCTCCCGGGGGTACAAAAGAAAGGGCTCGGGCATTGTTGTTGTCAGTTCTGGAAAAGGACCCACCGTGCCGTGGGACGTCGCTGGCGACGAACCGTTTCTGATCGCAAAACGTGCGCCTGGAGTCTCCGTCGTTGTCGGCGCCGATCGTTATACAGCCGGACGCCTTGCGGAGGAACAGGACCTGGGAAATCTCTTCATTCTCGATGACGGATTCCAGCACCGCCGTCTCTTCCGTAATGTCGACCTCGTCACGATTGATCCTTCGGAGTGGATGACTGGCGAGCGCCTGTTGCCGTCGGGGCGCTGGCGTGAACCGAAAGACGCGTTGCGGCGTGCCCATGCGGCGATCGTCCAGGAATCGGACCTGCCCCTGGAGGATTTTCCGATTCCAGCGTTCGGCGTTCGGACGGTTCTTGACGGCATATATAAAGGTAGCGAGCCGATTGAGGTGCAAGTGTTGAAGAACCGCCCGGTTACAGCGTTTGCCGGCATCGCGAAACCAGAAAGGTTCTTTAATGCCCTTGAAAGCCTGGGGATTCCGCTGGCGCACCGCATTCGTTTTCGCGACCATCACGGGTATACCGAGCAGGACATCCAGACGCTGCCGGGAGAGGTCCGGATCACAACGGAAAAGGACGCCGTACGTCTCGACGGACTCGGGGCGGGTAACTTCGTGCACCTCCGCATTTCTGTTAACATTCTGGAATTCGATCGGCTTCTGGAATTAATCCGGGGCCGGCTGCACTAATGTCGTTGAAGAAAATCCTCATACGCGGCCCGAACTGGGTTGGCGATTCGATTCTGGCAATTCCTGCAATGAAGGCTGTAAGGGCCCGCTACCCCGACGCGGAGATCACCTTGCTTGTCCGTCCCTGGGTTGCGGGTATCTTCAAGGCGGCTCCGTTCATCGATCACCTCTGGAGTGAGCCGCGCCCCTCAGGGATCAGGGAATGGATCCGTGTGACGAGCAGCATCCGGGAGAGGAGATTCGATCTGGCGCTCCTGTTTCCGAATTCCTTTGAATCCGCAGTCATGATTTTTCTCGGACGTGTGCCGCAAAGAATCGGCTATGCGACCGATGGACGACGCTGGCTGCTTACGAACTCCCTGAAGCCGGTTTCCGGAAAACGCCATCAGGTTTATTACTACCTCGCACTCGCTTCCGCACTCTCTGCCGAAGTGAATCCCCCTTCAATTTCCATCGAAGCGAATGCCGAAGAAAAAGCGCATGCAGCCCGCCTGCTCGCATCGGAAGGCATCGCACCGGGACGTGGTTATCTCGTATTGAATCCCGGAGCTGCCTACGGTTCAGCCAAACGCTGGAACGAGGAAGGATTTGCCGATGCCGGCGACACCCTGGCGACGGAAGTAAATCTTGACGTTGCCATCATCGGTTCCGAAACCGAGCGTTCGATCGCTGAAAACATCCAAAAGCGAATGCGAAATCGAGTGGCCATTCTCAGCGGCAGGACCAGCCTCGAGACGTTGATCGGTGTCATGGCCGGAGCCTCGCTGGTTTTGACAAACGACTCCGGACCGATGCATATCGCCGCAGCGCTGGGCATACCCACCGTCGCGGTGTTCGGATCGACCGACGATGTAGTTACCGGACCGTGGGGTCTGAAGGCACGAGTCGTGCGTGAACCTGTCGAATGCAGCCCGTGCCTGTTGCGGGAATGCCCCATCGATCACCGCTGCATGACACGGGTTTCCGCCGAAGCGGTTTGCCGCGCGGCCAGAGAGGTTCTGCATGCCCGATAAAGCCGGACGGATCGCAGCGATCTTCATGGACCGCGATGGCACCGTGTCCGAAGAAGTCGGATACATGTATCATGCCGGCTTGTTCCGCCCGTTCCCGTGGACAGGCGAAGCGATTCAAAAAATAAACGCCAGCGGTATGAAATCCATTCTGATTACAAACCAGTCGGGGGTGGAGCGAGGCTACTTTCCTGAGTCGAGGCTGCATGAAGTGCATGAAATTCTTCAACAGGCACTGAAGCAATCGGAGGCCCGGCTCGACGCGATCTACTACTGCCCGCATGCGCCGGAAAAAGGTTGCGACTGCCGAAAGCCGCGG
>DASTBJ010000788.1:0-5822 GCA_035712125.1 Terriglobia bacterium | reverse complement strand
TCGCCTTCCTTCGCGCCGGAGTCCACCCAGGCGGCAAGCGTGGCGATATCTTGTTCCTGTAACTCCTTCACGTTTCGAAAACTGCCGTAGCGAGGGTCGAGATACCAGGGTGGCATCTTGCGTGTAAGCACCTGCTCCTTGATAGATCGCGCCCATGGGCGTGTCGTTGCGTAATTCACCATCGAGAATGGCGCGACCTCACCAGGACGGTGGCAATAAACGCAATGCTCGTAGAGGATCGGCGCGACGTCTTTTGAAAACGTGACTGCTGGTGGCGGCGAATTCTGCCCGGGAACCGGCAAGATGAAAAGGAGCACGCCAGCGATTCCCAGCGCGAAGCCTCGCTTCATCGAGGACTCCCTCCCCAAATGGCTTGCTGCACTGCGAGTCATCTTATCCCAGCCCACGAACCGGTGCGCTAACCAATTCCATCCGGGCTCGGTCTAACCGGGCATTTTCGGGAGAACGCCTATGAAGCCTCATCACGGCTATCCTTGTTTAATCGCCCTGTCTCTCTTGATTGTTGGTACAGCAGTACCCGCGGAGGCTCAAGAGTTCGAGCGCCTTTCGCGTTTCAGTGTGGGTGGCAACTTCGTCATCTCTCAACCAAGGGGGGATCTTGGTGACAATATCAGCACGGGGTATGGCGCGCAGGGAACCGTCCTGTTTCACCTGCTGCGATCGGGCCTGATCAACTTGCGTTTCGACTTCTCCGATGCCGTCTATGGTCGCGAAGAGAAATTTGTGCCGGGATCAACCAGCCGGGTCGTCTTCGAGGTGACGACGACGAATTCGATTATGGCGGTAACGTTGGGGCCGGAGATCGCCGTGCCCGCAGGGCGATTTCGGCCTTATGCCAACGTTGGCTACAGCCGGTTGTTTCTCAGAACGAAGTCGTCGCTGAAAGGGATAGACTCCTCTGAGGAAGAGCTCACGAACACCACCAATTATGAGGACAGCACAAACGCCTGGGTGTATGGCGGTGGAGTGAGAATTCCGCTGGGCAACACTGAATCGGCGCTGCTCGCTCTCGACCTTGGGCTGCGCTACTACCATGGCGGTACGGCATCCTATCTGCGAGAAGGCAGCATCCAGGATTATCCGGATGGGTCGATCACTATCACACCTCTAAGCAGCCGTACCCCGATCCTGATGTATGCCGTGGGGGTGCAGTTCAGGATTCCTCGTTAGGATTCCTATCGTGTCAGCGCGGCGATCAAGCCCGCGACCACCGCTCCGCTAACGAGCCACACCGAGTTCAGACGAAAGACGAAGAGTCCTACGCCGGCCGCGACAGCAAGCAGAGCTGTGGGCACATCCACTACGGCATTGCGAGCCAGTTGTGCCGTTACCACCGCCATTAGTGCCAGGGACCCTGCGTTTACGCCGTCGAGTGCGGCTCCCGCCCGCGGAGATCTGCGGATTTGCGGCACAAGCCAGCCGCTCAGACCGACGAATACAAATGCTGGAAGGAAGATACCTATGGTAGCAACGGTTGCGCCCGGGAACCCCGCCAGAATGTATCCGATAAACGTGGCCGTGGTGAATACGGGGCCCGGTGTGACCTGCCCGACCGTGACGGCGTCGAGAAGTTGTCCGGCGGACAGCCACTGCCATCGCTCGACCAGATCCGCGCGCAGAAACGCCAGCAGGACATACCCGCTGCCAAACAGAACGGATCCGACTTTCAAAAAGAAGAGGAAGATCGGCAACAGCTCGACGGAAAACAGGGGCACTGATATTCGACTCGAATGGACCACGATACCGGCCACTGCGGCCAGGAGGAGAACGACAAGTTCATGAACTCCAAGCGCGCCGAGGATCACACTGCTGACGGCGATTGCCGCCAGTGAAGAGGACTTGATGGCGGTCTTGCCCAGCACCAGCATGGCCTGAAGTACCACGACGATAATCACGGGTTTCACACTATTCAGGATGATCTCCAGCTGGGGCAACGTGCCATAACGGACGTAAGCCCAGGCGATGATGCCGACGATTACCGCGGCCGGCAGAATGAAGCAGATGCCTGCGAGGATCAGTCCCGCAACGCCCGCCTTGCGGTAACCGACGTGAATGGCCATCTCTGTAGAGTTGGGGCCGGGAATGAGATGCGTCGCGCCAACGAGGTCGAGGAATTCCTCGCGGGAGAGCCAACCTCTGCGCCGCACGACTTCATCTTCCATCATCGCGATGTGTGCGGCGGGGCCGCCGAATCCGATGGTTCCAAGTTTCAGGAACAGGGAAGCGATTTCGGCGAGTCCCGGCCGCATCGGTAGATTTGCAGCTAAGGCAGTTCGGTCGAGCCCATGAGGTACTTGTCGATGAAGCGGGCAGCTTGCCGGCCTTCGCGAATGGCCCAGACGACAAGAGACTGACCGCGCGACATATCGCCGGCCGCGAAGATGCCGGGCACGCTGGTCATTTTTTCTGCGTCTGTCGCGACGTTACCTCGCTCAGTGATCGCGACGCCAAGCTGGTCCAGCATGCCCTTGCGTTCCGGGCCCAGGAAGCCCATTGCCAGCAGGACAAGATCGGCTTCAAGTTCGAATCCGGATCCTTCCACTTCGACCATCTTCTTGCGACCGGTGCCGTCATCAACGAACTCAAGCCGTACGGCCTGCAGCTTTTTGACCGTGCCGTTTTCGCCGATAAATTTCCTGGTCTGGACGCAGTACTCGCGAATACCGCCTTCTTCATGAGCCGATGAAGTTCTGAAGATGTTGGGCCAGTTGGGCCAGGGGTTGTCGGCCGCACGCTGAGCGGGAGGTTGCGGCAGCAGTTCAAACTGCACGATGGAAGTGGCGCCCTGTCGATGCGCGGTACCGAGACAGTCGGCACCGGTATCGCCGCCGCCGATGATGACGACTTTCTTGCCCTGGGCCGTGATGAACTGATCATCCGCGATTTTGTCACCCTCACAACGCTTGTTCTGCAGGGGAAGATAGTCCATCGCGAAGTGAATCCCGTCGAGTTCACGTCCGGGAATGGGAAGATCGCGCGGCAGCGTTGCGCCACCGGCAAGCAGGAGCGCATCGAAATTTTTGCGCAGTTCCTCGACGGAGACATTGACGCCGACATTGGCGTTTGTCTGAAATTTCACGCCCTCGGCCGTCATGACGTCGAGCCGGCGGTCGAGGATGGATTTTTCCATCTTGAATTCCGGAATGCCGTAACGCAGCAGTCCGCCGATACGGTCGGCGCGCTCGAACACGGTGACCCAATGGCCGGCCTGGTTTAGCTGGGCTGCCGCCGCAAGACCGGCCGGCCCGGAGCCGACAACAGCGATTTTCTTACCGGTGCGGAACGCGGGTGGAGCAGCGTGCACCCAGCCATTCTTGAAGGCCTCTTCGATGATCGTGACTTCGACCTGTTTAATCGTAACGGGGTCCGCATTGATTCCGAGAACGCATGAACCCTCGCACGGCGCCGGGCAGACACGACCGGTGAATTCGGGGAAGTTGTTGGTTGCGTGCAGACGTTTGATCGCTTCGCTCCAGCGTCCGCGATAAACAAGGTCGTTCCAGTCAGGGATGATGTTCCCCAGCGGACAGCCCTGGTTACAGAAGGGAATCCCGCAATCCATGCAGCGCGACGCCTGGATCTTCAGCTGATCCTCTGGAAAATCCTTATAGACCTCTTTCCAGTCGTGGATCCGCTCCGACACGGAACGACGCTCGGGAGTGACACGCGTAAATTCGATAAATCCCTGTGGATTACCCATGAAACAAAAACTTCTCCAAATTTCCTAGAGTCCTGCCTGCATCCTCGCGGATGTCTCTGCGGCAGCCGCCTCAAGGACTCGCCGGTACTCGAGCGGCATAATCTTTCGGAACTTATCGCGATAGAGGTTCCATTCCCTGAGGATCTTCGCGGCTCTCGTGCTGCCGGTCAGCTTTCTGTGTTTGTCGATCAAACCTCGAATCGACAGTTCTTCCGCCTGATCGGCAAACGATTCGACGTCCACCATCTCGAAGTTACATCGCTGGTCGAAGTCGCCGAATTCATCCAGCACATAGGCGATCCCGCCGCTCATGCCAGCCGCGAAGTTTCTGCCGGTCCGTCCGAGCACGACAACAGCACCGCGGGTCATGTATTCGCAGCCATGGTCACCGACGCCTTCCACAACCGCCGTCGCGCCGCTGTTACGGACCGCGAAACGTTCCCCTCCGACTCCGCGGATAAACGCCTCGCCTCCGGTTGCGCCGTAGAGCGAAACGTTGCCGACGATGATGTTTTCCTCCGCGGTGAACGCGGCTCTGGCAGGTGGAAACACCACAAGCCTGCCGCCGGACAAACCCTTGCCGAAATAGTCGTTGCTGTCTCCTTCAAGCGTCATCGTGATGCCTTTGGGGAGGAACGCCCCAAAGCTTTGACCTGCAGAGCCTTTGAAACGGATGCGGATCGTGTCGTCGGGTAGTCCATCCGCACCATATCGGCGGGTAACTTCGGCGCCAAGCATCGTTCCAACCGTACGATTTGCATTCTTGATCGGCAGATCGATATCGACCGGCTTACGGGATTCCAGCGATTCGCCGGCGAGAGCGATCAACACATTGTCGAGCGCCTTGTCGAGGCCGTGATCCTGCTCCTGCATCTTTCGGGTCCCGACGTCTTTGGAAACCTTTGGCATCTGGAGCATCGGCGTCAAATCCAGCTTCTTCGCTTTCCAGTGATCCACGGCCTTCTTGATATCGAGCCTGTCCATGCGACCGATCATCTCGTCGATGGTGCGGAATCCCAGCTTCGACATCCACTCCCGTACTTCTTCAGCGATCATGCGGAAGTAGTTCACCACGTACTCGGGCTTGCCCGTGAACTTCTCACGCAACACCGGATCTTGTGTCGCGACGCCCACCGGGCAGGTGTTCAGATGGCAAACGCGCATCATGATGCAACCCGAGACAACGAGAGCCGACGTCGCGAATCCAAATTCCTCGCCGCCGAGCAGGGCAGCAATGGCCACGTCACGGCCTGTCTTCAACTGCCCATCCGTCTGCACGATAATGCGGCTGCGCAGGTTGTTCATTACGAGCACCTGGTGCGTTTCCGCGAGCCCGAGTTCCCATGGGATTCCGGCATGTTTAATGCTGGTAACGGGTGAAGCGCCCGTCCCGCCGCTGTCTCCGGAAATGAGAACGACATCCGCGTGGGCTTTCGCGACACCTGCGGCGATCGTTCCGACACCCACTTCGGATACGAGCTTCACGCTGATGCGCGCGCGTGGATTGGAGTTCTTGAGGTCGTAGATCAGTTGCGCCAGGTCTTCGATCGAATAGATATCGTGATGAGGCGGTGGCGAGATCAAGCCGACGCCGGGTGTTGAATGACGAACCCGTGCGATAGCGGCGTCCACTTTATGGCCGGGCAATTGCCCACCCTCGCCGGGCTTCGCTCCCTGGGCCATCTTGATCTGGAGTTCCTGGGAGTTCACCAGATAAAGGCTCGTCACGCCAAATCGTCCGGAAGCCACCTGCTTGATCGCGCTGGAGCGCCGGTCGCCGTTCGGGTCGGGTGTGAAGCGCGCCGGGTCTTCACCGCCTTCGCCGGTATTGCTCTTTCCGCCGATGCGGTTCATGGCGATTGCCAGGGTCTCGTGGGCTTCTTTACTGATGGAGCCGTACGACATGGCTCCGGTCGCGAAACGCTTCATGATCGATTCGACCGGTTCGATCTGCTCCAACGGAATCGGCCGGTCCGCGTACTTGAATTCCAGCAGCCCACGCAGTGTGCACAGCGTCTGGCTCGTGGAGTCCATCAACGCGCTGTATTCCTTGAAGATCCTGTAGTTGTTTGTGCGCGTGGAATACTGAAGTTTGTGAACG
>DASTBJ010000787.1:0-5482 GCA_035712125.1 Terriglobia bacterium | reverse complement strand
TTCTCCACACCCGGAACCGCCTGTATCTGTTCGAGCACGCGGTGGTACAGGTCGGACCGTTGCGAAGCGATGTCGAGGGTCGGCGGGGCGGAAAGTTCCATCACAAGAACCCGCTCGGGCCTGAATCCCGGATCGATGCTGTTCACATACCACCAGCTTCGGACGAGCAAGCCGGCGCCGACGAGCAGGACGAAAGCGAGTGCGAACTCCGCCACGACGAGCGCGCGGCGGATTCGACGGGTGGCCGCTCCGCCCGAGACACTTCTGCCACCTTCCTCGCCGGACGTGCGCAAGTTGCGGCGCAACGTGGTAATCGTAGGCGTCAATCCCACCAGTATCCCCGCGAGTACAGAGATGGCCAAGGCCCAGCCGATGACGCGGAGATCGAGGCTGATTTCGTTCAGACGGGGCAAGTCGTCAGGCCCGAAGGCGCGGATGAGGCGAATGCCTACCAAGGCGAGCAGCGTTCCAATCAGTCCGGAGAGGGCGGAGAGCACGACGCTTTCGGTGAGGAGCTGTCGAGCAATCCGCCCAGCGCCGGCTCCGAGCGCAGCGCGCACGGCCATCTCGCGCGCACGGCCAACGCTGCGCACCAACGAGAGGCTTGTGACGTTCGCCGCAGCGATCAGGAACACGCAGAACAGGGCGGCAGCGAGCATCCACAATGCCAACCGCGATTGGGGATCGACCATCTGGAGGCTCAACGGGATGACACTGATGCCCTGATTCCTTTCGGCCGGGGGCAACTGATCGTTGAGGCGACGAGCGATTGCGCTCATTTCTGCCTGGGCCTCGCCGAACGTCACGGCCGGTCGAAGTCGTCCAACGACGGACCACGTTTCCGGTCCGCGCACACCAGAGCCGCTCGTGTGCGGCACCCACACGTCTGCATCGAGCCTCGCGATTGCGAAATTAGCAGGCAGGACGCCGATGATCTGGCCAGGAACGCCATTGAGCACGAGGGTCGCGCCCAGCGCATCGACTGAGCCTCCGAACCGCGCCTGCCAGAAGCGATGACTGATCAGGACCAGCCGTTGCCGCTGCGCGACTTCCTCAGTTGAAAAGCTGCGCCCGAGCACGGGCCGGACGCCGAGGAGCGGAAGCAGGTTGGGGGAGATGCTCGCACCTGCGATCTGTTCTGCCCCGTCAGCTCCGGTCAGAGTCGTGCCCGTGGCGTCGAAGGTGGCTATATCCGCGAAGCTCTGACTTTGATTCCGCCACTGTTCGACATCCCAGAGCGCTGATCTGCCCTCGCGAAGATTCTGCGCCGGATCCTCGGTCCACAACATCGCCAGCTGTTCCGGCGCCCGATACGGAAGCGGCCGGAGCAGAACCGCATTGAGGACGCTGAACATCGCGGTGTTGGTGCCAATCGCCAGTGCCAACGTCAGCAGCGCGACGGCCGTAAAAACCGGACTGCGCCGAAGTGATCGGAGTGCATGACGCACATCGGGCATAACATCATCAAGCCAGGGAAGCCCTCGCTGGTCACGCATCGCTTCCATGGCCTGCGCGACGCCCCCAGCCTTGAGACGTACCGCCCTCAGCGCATCTTCCGTCGAGCTGCCGTGCCGCAGCATGTCTTCGCCGGCCAGTTCCAGGTGCGACCTGAGCTCTGCCTGCATCTCGGAATCATGTGGGTTTCTCCTGATCGTTCCCCACAAACGACGAATCCACTCGCGCATCGATGCCATGGATTCCTCCAAATACGTTCAGTCCTGTTCACGAAGAACCGCGTGCATGATGGAAACCGTGCGATCCCACTCCGCCCTCTGCCTGGCAAGTTGTCGCCGTCCCGAAGGGGTGATGGAATATAAAAGCGTGCTTTGCGATTGTTCTCGGTTAGCCGTGTAGGGGCCCCAACGTGCCCAGCCTCCGCAGAACCATCAGGTCGAGCGTCCCCGGCAAAACATCAGTTTTGCCTTGCTCTCTATTAGCCATGCCAATGAAATTACTCCCATTTCCATTTGAATGTCAAATGCACGACGTTGACGTGTATATATCGACTATCGATTAAAGGAGAATAGAAAAAGCCATTCGCAGCCTGATCTAATGAGTAACAGAGTCATTGATCTCGCCGGATGATTCGTAAATGCTAGCGACTTTTGGGGGAATCCGCGAACTGCTGGTTTCCGGCAGCTGTCCGGAATACCGACGTCTCGTAATTGACAGCCGAAGATTGTTCAGTTCGTGTCGGGTTGTTTTGATTGGTAGTGTGATTGGTGCATTATCCGGCAATGGGGTCCTTATGAGCAGCAATGTCTTCAAGACATGGGCGCAGATCTCGATGGGCGCGCTGGTCTGTCTATTGATCGTATTCGGGTTCTATATCTTCAGCCGCTAATCCCCTTCCAGACTGATGCACGCGTCGTGTAACCGGCTTCCCGTCACTTGACCGTTTATGTTCGCAGGGGAAATCAAATGAATATGGAATCTTATAATCTGCCGCTCAGGAACTGGCAATTTGCGGGTTACACAGATGCAGCCCGGCCTGACGGCGCGCCTCCCTGGGGATGACCACGCCCGGCAGAATCGTTGGTAGAAATGATGGCAATCATTTGCCATCATTGGGCCTCTTCGGTGAGGAAGTTGAGAAGGGGGAGCGAACGATGCAGGTTCGTTACAGGTTGTTCAAGAGCGTGATGAAGTCGTGGGAGGACCTGTGTGCCGACGCGGCGGCTTTCGCCTCGACGATCGGGCGCGAGCGCCTGATCAACATCTCGGTCTCACAGGCAGACACCGGCGGCCAGGGCGTGATTTTCGTGTGGTACTGGGAATGAGTACGTAGGCGGCCCTTTCAGTGCCGCGCCCGTTGCGTCTACCGGTCAGGGACACCTCCGGCGTCGTCGGAAATCTTCGTAGCAGCGTCGACTGCCTTCGCGCTCTTCGCCAGTTCCTTCTTCGCGCATTCGTGGTTATCGGTGCATGCAGCGCCCAGACGTGTTTCCTGCACCGCCGCGGCCGCCGACGTCGCGATACACCCGGTGGCATGCACTGCAGGCGTTCGTCAGATCAAGCGTGAACTCCGAGAGGGCTTCCTTGTTCTTCGTTTGCGCTAGCCGATACGACCGCCTGGCCACGGAGATCATCTGATCGGTGAACTTGATCCAGTCAGGCTCGGTGATCGGCGCGGCCCGGCCGTTCTCGCAACGGAGGCCCGGCAGCATCAGCAGCGCCGACGCATCCGCGAGCGCCGCGGTGGCGTTTTCAACCGCCGGCCATCCCGTGTACACCATGAGCCCCCAATCGAACGTCGTCGACCCGCCGGGCCTGGTTGCTGGCTGCGGCGGCAGATCCTTGGCCTCGACCTCCTGGATCGAAAAGACCAGATTCGAGTTGTGGAAGAACACGCCGCGCATCAATTGAGCGAGATTGCCGGTTGGCGAATACCAGCTCGGTGAGGGCGCGCTGCTTGCTCCCACTCCGCGACCAGTCGGCCAGCCGATCGGGCTGTTCGTCGCACCAGCCGCCGGAAAGTCGGTCTGGCCGGCGGGAAAGCCATTGCTCTTGAGAACATACGCGACGAGATCGGCAGCCTGCTCTGATGTCAGTTGCGCGTTCGCCTCAGCCCTGGGCGGCATGGCGTAGCGAATCTGGATGAAAAGCGCTGAGAGCGGCTCCATCCGGAACTTGGTCGTGAACAGGTCGCCGGCCAGCGCTGGCGCTGACGCGCCAGCCAGCGACGGGCCGTGACAGCCGGCGCAGCGTTGCGCGTACAGCGCCTGGCCGCGGCGTGCTTGCGCCTCAGAGTAGACGCCGTCCTGCACCGTTAGCGGTGCCTGTGCAGCTGCCTGCGTACCAGCCTGTGCACCGAGCGATGTCGCCGTGATGAGCAGTGTGACGAACGTCAGCGTAGCCAGCGTCGTAACGAATACGCCTCGGACATATGACATGCGCGGTATTGTAACCACAACGCACACGAAGATGATCGAAGATCGCGAAGAGGAAAAGCGCGAACGCGTTCCGTGTCTCCTTATTGCCTGCCTGCGCCGCGGCCAGGACCGGGGGCCGCGGGAGCCGCAGGGGCCGCAAACTCCGCCGCCACCGGGAAGTTGCCCTCGTACGGAGGCCAGTTCGGCACCGGCAGATCGTTGGTCGGATAGAACATGGACGCCCAGATATTGCGAATCTTGTTGTTATCGACGAAGAACCATTCGGCCACCAGATTCCGCATGAGCGTTGTGCCGGGCTTGCGCAGGAAGATGCCGAAGCCCACCACGGCCTGCTGCTCGACGTCGACCACCGGATAGCGCCGCGCCGAAATCAGCGAGACGTTGAAGTTCGTCAGGTTGGACGTGCAATCGCCCCTACCGCCCGGGCCGCCCGGGCCGCCCCTGGCGCCGGCGCCCGCGTTGGGATTCGGTCCCGCGGTGTGGGTGCCGTTTTCATTGCGCGTACAGCCTTCATGGGCCATGATGATCGAGCCGTCGTGCGTCGTCAGCCCGTCGAAGTAACTGTTGGCGATCGCGATCAGCACCTCGCGCGATGCCCGCTGATTCTGCGGCACGGTGCGGTCCGGCGGAGGCTCGGCGATGAACCCCGCGAGGTTGTAGAGATTCCCTCCCGCAGTGCCGCTGGGGCCGATGGCGCCCTCGCGAGCAATCACCCACTCGGCTTCCGTAATCTGACGATTCTCTACCCGCAGCCGCAGCGTCGCGATGTCGGTCGCCTGACCTTCCTTGATCAACCCGAGATACGCGGCCTGCCCGCTGACCGGATCGAAATACTTCCGCTGAATATCGCCCAGCGCCGTGATCGACTGCCAGGTGCCCGTTCCCGGGCGAACCACCACGCCATTATCGGTCTGCCGAAAGCCGACGAACAACGGAGCCGCGCTGGTGTCATGCTTCACCACGGCGTTCAGATACTGGTCGAGCGTTGTCTTCAGACACGCGCGGTCGCACGTCTGTGCGGACGCGATGCCCGTCGCGAACGCAGCGATCAAAAGAAAACGGGCAGAATGCATTAGATAACGGGCAGAATGCATGGCGAAACCTCCGCCCCACATTCTGCCCCAATCTGTACAGTGTTTGCCAGGTTACTTCGCCCACTCCTCGTGCTGGAATGCCCGCGCTGTAGCGGCCGTATGAACATCATCGCGGCCATCGAGTCTCCGCCGATCGAACCGATGGTGGCTCTTTCCCGCAAGCGCCAAGATGGAGGGCCGAGCCAGAAACGTGTATCGGTATCCCGATGGTCGGCTCTGCGACCAAGCCATATGGAGTCTAACGCCGACCGACGCGCGACCAGTGGGCTACCGAAAAGCGAGCTCAGTTGACGTATTACCGCCATCCCTTCATTTGGCTATTGGGATGATTCCAAATTCCATCAGTCCGGTATGCCGACTTACCAACAACTATAGGTAATATCTTCTATAGGTAATATCTTCCTTCACAAGTCCACACCTTACCACCTGCCATAAGTTACAGTTCTCCTCTTTCCTGGTTCCCTGAAGTATGATTCGTGCGCCTAAGTCTCGACG
>DASTBJ010000786.1:0-3287 GCA_035712125.1 Terriglobia bacterium | reverse complement strand
CGATAGGTGGAGGATCCATACCCCACAGCCATGACTTCTGCAAAACCAAGAATCAACCCGCCGACCATAGCACCCGTGATGTTGCCGATACCGCCAAGAACAGCGGCGACAAAGGCCTTCAATCCGGGCATGACACCCATGAGAGGATCAATCTTGGGGTACAACAGCGAAACTAAAATCCCGCCTGCCGCCGCCAGCGCCGAGCCTACGGCGAACGTCAGCGCGATGATCCTGTCCGTATTGATGCCCATCAGCTTTGCCGCGTCGAGGTTATAGGAGACCGCGCGCATCGCCTTGCCTGTTTTCGTGTAGTGCACAAGCAGATTCAGAAGCACCATGAGAATAATGGAGACGGCAAGGACAATGATCTTCTGCGAGTCGAGGCTGAGCCCGCCCACATCGAGCGACCTGGAAGGAATAATCTCCGGGAAAAACTTGGGATCGGCGCCAAACACGAGTTGCCCGCCATTTTCAAGAAAGAGCGATACACCGATTGCGATGATCAGCAGTGCCAGGCGCGATTCCTGGCGCACCGGGTGAATTCCCGCCAGCTCAACGACGACGCCAACCACAATTCCCACTGCCGTTCCTGCCAGTACTCCTATCCAGGATCCTGCAAGAAGATCCCCGAATACCGCTCCGAGAATGCCCAGCCAGAACGCCAGGGTGAAACGAGTCCGTGTTCGGCCCGGTCGGTACGCGAATCGCTCAATCAGCACACCGAGTCCGGCCGACAATGCCATGGCCAGTAACATCACTACAATGGCCGCAAGCATCGACTCGCCGAGCTGCTCCTGGACCACACGGCTGTTAGCGATGTAATACCCCATAAACGCGCCGAACATGTAGACGTCGCTGTGCGCGAAGTTAATGAGGCCGAGAACTCCGTAGACCATTGTGTAACCCAGAGCGATCAGCGCATAGGCGCTACCCTGAGAGATTCCGTTGATCAATTGTTGGAGAAATGTGACCACGGCTCCGCTTTCCTCCGGCGATCACTTCTATCTCGCCGGACGACCTGTAGTCTGCCACAGCGACGTCCGAAATAGGCCCATTGGGTCTTTTCGACTGGAAATCGGTTATCGTGCGCGGGTTGCTTACAAGGAGCCTCTAAGCAGGATCGAAGGCAGAGTAGAGACGGTCCAGGGCGACCCATCGCCGCACGCCTGAACCGTCCAGCAACGATCAGGATTCCGGGTTTATGGTCTCGCGGTAAACAAATTTACCTTCCTTTATTTCCAGAACAACAGCAGGCTTGTCTGCGTTGCGTTCCGAATTCAGGGTGATCTTTCCGGTAACCCCCGAATGGTCTTTAGTTCTTGCTATCTCGTCACGAATCGCCTTCCCGTCGGTGGAACCGGCTCTTTTGATCGCTTCGAAGAGCACCATTGCCGAGTCGTAGGCCAAGCCGCCCAGCGCGTCCGGCACCGTATTGAAACGGGCCTTGTACGCCGCAAGGAACCTCTGCGCTTCCGGGCTTGGATCGTCTACCGAATAATGGTTTGTAAAGAACGCTCCATCCAGGTCCTTACCGCCGATTTCGGTGAGCTTGGGGGAATCCCAGCCGTCGCCGCCGAGCAACGGCACATTGATTCCCTGTTTCTTCGCCTGTCGCGCAATCAAGCCTACGGCCGTGTAGTAGCCGGGAACGAAGATAGCCTGCGGCCCCCTGGCTTTTATCGATGTCAGCTGCGCATTGAAGTCCGTATCCCCGGCGCTATAGCTTTCGTCACCGACAATGGTTCCTCCCATCTTCTGGAAGTTTTCGATGAAGGCATTGGCTAATCCGACCGAATAGTCACTCTTGATGTCACGAAGGACAGCGACCTTCGTGATTTTCAGTGTATTGGTGGCGAATTTCGCCATCACATACCCCTGGAACGGGTCCAGAAAGCAGACGCGGAAGATGTAATCGCCTTTGCGAGTAACCTCGACGTTCGTCGACGACGGGCTGATCATTGGAACGCCGTACTGCTGAGCAACCGGTGCCGCAGCAAGGCTTCGGGACGACGCTACTTCTCCAAGCACCGCGACGACTCTGTCCTTTGTGATGAGCTTGGTGACGACAATCTGAGCTTCTTCAGCCTTCCCCTGGTCGTCTTCGACGATAACGCGCACTTTCTTTCCCAGAAGGCCGCCCGCCGCATTGACCTCATCGACCGCGATTTCGATGCCGTTTTTTGTAGATCCGCCGAAGGTGGCGTCTTCCCCGGTGAGGGAACCGTATTCTCCGATAACGATTTCCTCCGTCGGAGGGGTATCTCCTCCGCTGGGATTGCACGCAGCAAGACCCACAAGGCACAAGCACAGGACAATCAGACTGACTTTGTTTTTCATGGCCCAGACTGTAACAGTGCGGCTCCCCCAGTTCAAGCAGGCAGCAAGATGATGGAAGCTCCCGCTGGAACACCCTGGATGACGGTCCCCGCTGGAAGAGTCAGAACCGTCCGGAGATGAAAAGTGTGCTTGTACAAATCCTTGTATTCGTAGAGCCAGAGGAGGGGCACACGAGTGCCATCAGGCAGTTTGGCCTGAATTCTGATTGAAGCGCCTCGCGGAACTTTGTCGGGAACCAGTCCTGCCAGTTTCAACGAACTGCGCAGGGTGTGTTCACCGGTGACAACAATCTGGTTCCTTTTCGTCGTTGGCTTGGGCGGCTGGGAGATTTTGGGCTTCTGAGGCAAGTCCTCCGGGTTCCCTTCCGGAACTCCACCTTCGACCCAGGCGGTGATCAGCTGGATCTGTTCCTGAGTCAACGCCTGGTCGTCGCGAAACTCACCAAAGCCTTTCACGGCGCCCCAGGGCGGCATCCTCCGGCTGAGAACCTCTTCCTTGATGGCGACAGCCCAGGGTCGGGCTTCCGCGTACGTCATCAACGAAAATGCCGTTCCCTTTTCGTTATGACAAGATGCGCAGCGGTCGAAGACAATGCGCGTGATTTCACGATTCCATGTAATGGATGTCGTGATGACGTCGTGAGGCGAGGCCGAAGCGACAGCCCCCGCCAGAAGCATTGCTGCGAGTAGGATTTGGCGCATTTACGAATCAGTATAGGCTCCCATTGCCTGGTTTGACAGCCTTCTAATCCGGCGTTATAACAACTTCATGCGAATACGCCGGCTTGCCTTCCTGCCGATATTGTTGGCCGTCGGGATCCTTGCGCAGGAGCCTGCGCCGCCCGTGGATCCTTCCACCCAACTCGTCTGGGTTTGTCCGATGGACAAGGACATTCGTTCGCTCGAGCCTGGCAAATGCCCGCGGTGTGGCATGAAATTGTCGACCGATAT
>DASTBJ010000785.1:0-3675 GCA_035712125.1 Terriglobia bacterium | reverse complement strand
GCAAGCGCTGCCCAGTCCGCTGCTGTGGGCTGTTTCATGACGTTTTGCTGCGCGGCATCCAGGGAAGACCACGCGACTGTGAGCAGGATCGCCACGGCAGAAGCCGAAAGGAGAATTTTTGGGGTTGTCATGCGCGAAAAGCTAGCACGAAAATATCGGGGTCGATAGAGAGAAGATGATGCATAACAAGAACCGTAGAGAGTTTATGGGGGTCGCTTTCGGGGCCGCCGGCCTGGGGACTTTGGCCGCTTGTATGAAAGAAGCGCATGAAATGCCGTCAACGGAACGTATGCCTGTCGTGTTCGTAGGCCATGGCACGCCTCGAAGTGCAGTAGCGACGAATCAATGGACCAAGGAATGGGAAGCCCTTGGTGCGAAGCTTCCACGCCCCTCCGCGATTGTCTCGATTTCCGCCCACTGGCTGACACGGGGTGGCGCGTTTGTGACCGCAAGCCGCCAACCTCGCATGAATTACGATTTCTACGGCTTTCCGGACGAAATGTACAAAGTGGATTATCCGGCTCCCGGGAACGTTGAATTGGCCCAGCAGATTCAATCCAGCCTGGGAGCGGAATTGCCGGTGCGATCCGATACGGAGTGGGGTTTCGATCATGGTACGTGGGTTGTCCTGAAGTACATGTTCCCGAAGGCCGACATTCCCGTCATTCAACTGAGCATCGACTACAGCAGACCTGCGTCGTTCCATTATCAGTTGGGAAAGCATCTGGCGGCCTTGCGGACCAGAGGCGTGCTTATTTTGGGATCGGGAAACATTGTTCACAATCTCAGCATTCGTCCAGGGATGAATAATGACCGTCCTTACGATTGGGCGATGGAATTCGATTCGACGATCTGGAAATACATTCAGGACGACAATCACCAGGCGGTAATGGATTTCCAAAAGATGGGCAGCGTTGCCGCTCAGGCGCATCCCACGTACGATCATTTCCTACCCGTGTTGTATTGCCTTGGCCTCAAGGTGAGCGACGACGAAGTTCGGACGTTTAACGACAATTTCCAATGGCCTGCTGTGAGCATGCGATCGCTCGTTATTTCCTAGGTCTGTATCGGAAGTTTTCGTTGACACGTCGCGCAATGAAAACGTAAACACTAGGGCACATTTCATGAGCAGACAATCGAGACGAATTAGAGTGAGACGTCACGCACCGGGTTTGTGCATTTTGGTGATTGGCGTTGCGTTGTCGGCGTCCGGCCAGACGCCGCAACGAGGCGCGGGACAGGGTGCGCCCGCAGCAGCTGCTGCCGACGGAGGAGGCCGAGGTGCACCTGCGGCACCCGCAAAACCGACGCCGCGCAAACCGGACGGCAAACCCGCGCTCGGAACGATGCCCGGTGAAGTCGCACTGTGGTTGCCAGCCGGTGGTGGCGGCGAGCGTTTCGTAAACGCAGACACTGCGGATCCCAGCCCGGATAAGCTGCGGATGAGCGAAGTCCCCATGCAGCCCTGGGCGAGAGCCTTGTTGGACGATCGCATTGCCAACCAGCTGGAGCCGCATACCCGATGCAAGCCTTCAGGCGGGCCGCGACAGTTTCTTACGCCTTATGGTGTTGAGATTCTGGAGATGCCGGAACTGAAACAAATCCTCATCTTTGACCTTGGCGGACCCCATACCTACCGAGCCATCTACATGGACGGGCGGCAGCACCCTCCGGACCTCCAGCCGAGCTACTACGGTCACTCGGTCGGTCGGTGGGAGGGGGATACACTGGTCATTGATACGGTCGGTTTCAATGAGAAATTCTGGATGGACCGGCAGGGAACCCCACATACCGACAGGCTTCGCATGACCGAGAAGCTGACGCGAACCGACTACAATACGATCAAATATGAAGTAACGATTGACGACTCAGGCGCGTATACAAGGCCGTGGACGAGTGGATTCAATCTTCGCTGGGTCGCAAATTCCGAATTGTTTGAATACGTGTGTCAGGATAATAATTACGCTCCCGATCTAATGGTGGGGACTCAAGAGTTCGTAGATCGCACCAGCAAGATCGTTCCATGAGACTAAGGAGAAGTGGCATGAGGCATCCGGTTCTGGGTTTAGTGGTCATGATTGCGGCCGCAAGTTTGCTGTTACTTCCATTGTCGGCCCATCACGAGATCACCGCAAAGTTTGATCCCGCGAAGACGACCCGTCTGCAGGGGATCGTGACCTACGTGGATTGGGCGAATCCCCACGTGCACGTTTTTATGAACGTAGGTACGGGAAACAACACCGTGAACTGGGCTGTCGAGCTCGAAAGCGTGGTTGATCTGCAGAAGGCAAATTATCGCCGTGACACGCTGAAGCCTGGCGATCCCATCACGGTCGAGGGCATTCTTGCCAGAGATGGCAGCAGACAGGTTTGGGGAAACACCGTGACGGCCGGCGGCCGGCGCATCTTTAACGTCCCGGAAGAAACGGTAAACCGAGCTCCTGGCGGGCCGACCCCACGCTGGCCTGATAACAAGCCGCGTTTGGGTCCCACGACGGGTTCGACCGGATATTGGGCGCGACCGTCCATGACGATTCTCGCCGAAAGCGGCACCAACATCCGCGCCAACAAGAATGGGCTGTTGGCGAACATCGCGGATGTGGACAAAGTCGCTCCGTTCCAGCGCTGGGCGCGCGACCTTTTCGACCTGCGTCAGCGAAATCGTCTGGCCGATGACCCGCAATATCTTTATTGTCTGCCCCCGGGTGGACCACGACAATACCAGGAAGCCTACGGGGTGCAGTTCGTGGAGGATAAGGATCATCAGCGCATCTTCGTTTTTGTCGGCGGCGTTAATCACAACTGGAGACTGATCTACCTGGATGGCCGACAGCAAGTGGGCCAGATTCGCGGGGATGCCGACAATCCACTGTACTACGGCCGTTCGGTAGGCAAATGGGAAGGCGATACTCTGGTTGTGGATACCAAAGGCTTTAACGAAAAGTTCTGGTTCTCCAACGGGGGACTTCCCCACACGGACAAGTTGCATCTTGTTGAACGGTTTACCCGAACGGATGCCAATACTTTGAAATACGAAGTAACTATTGACGACCCCGGTGCCTATACGCGAACGTGGTCGAGCGGCTGGAACCTGCAGTGGATCGGAGACCAGGAATTGCCGAATTTCTTCTGTCAGGATAACCGGCCATAGTTTCCGGTTGACTGGTATACGGGTATGTTAAAGAGTATGTTCAGTTTCGGTACAAACGAGTTGTTGTTATTTTCTTCCCGGTAGGAGGACTTGCGATGAAACGGTTATTGGGTTTGGCCTTGGTTTTTGGTCTTTTCGCGGCAGTGCCGCTGGTTGCGCATCATTCTTTTTCGGCAGAGTTCGACAATACGAAGCCGATCGTCGTAAAGGGATGGGTGACCAAAATCGATTGGACCAATCCGCACGTGTGGATTTACTTGAATGTTAAGGATGAGAAGAGTGGTGCCATGACCCGGTGGGGTTTCGAAATGGGACCGCCACATCTCCTCCAGGGCTCAGGCTGGACCAACAAGTCCTTGAAGATCGGCGATGAAATCGAAGTCGGCGGTTTTCTTGCGAAGAACGGCTCCAAGCGTATGAGCGTGAATAACCAGGTTGGCGTGAAGTTCGCGGCCACGGGACAGCAAGTCGGTCGCAGCGGAGCAGCCCTCAACAACGCGACTCAGTAAGAAGGAGGCTGTCAC
>DASTBJ010000784.1:0-7229 GCA_035712125.1 Terriglobia bacterium | reverse complement strand
GAGCGAAGCGAACGCTCTAGCAGCGCGAGTCATGGAATCGATGAGCCGTCCCTTCTGTGTGGACGACCAGCGAGTCTATTTCCAGTCCTCCATTGGTATAGCCTGCAGCGGCGGCTACTTCAGCTCCGAAGATCTTCTGCGGGATGCCACGACGGCGATGAGCAGGGCATGCCTGGCCGGCCGTTCACAGATTGAACTGTTCGACGAAAAAATGCGGCAGCGCGTCGCTGTGCGTGTTCAAAAAGAATCGGATCTTCGCAGGGCAATCGAACGCGAGGAATTCCAGGTTTACTATCAGCCGATCGTTTCTCTGGATTCCGGCAAACTCGCCGGCTTTGAGGCTCTCGTGCGATGGGCGCACCGTGACGGACTTCGCCTTCCCGGCGATTTCATACCGCTCGCCGAAGATACAGGGCTGATCATTCCCATTGAGAGATTCGTCCTTTCTCACGCCGTCAAGCAGATGCGGGATTGGTCGACGCGTTTGAAACTGGGCGCCGGGATCACCATGAGTGTGAATCTTTCGCCACAGCATTACTCAGAACCCGGCCTGGTGGAGGAGATCAAGCGACTGTTGAAGGCGACAGGCTTTGATCCCAGTTTGCTGAAGCTGGAAATCACCGAGTCTGCGCTGATGAGAGACACTGATGTGGTTTCCGCAACGCTTGCCCAACTGGATGAACTGAACATCAAGCTCGCGATGGACGACTTCGGTACCGGCTATTCCTCGCTCAGCGCGTTGCATCAATTTCCGATCAAGACGCTAAAAATCGATCGGTGCTTCGTCAGCAACCTGGGCCGGCGCAGCGAGTCGAGGAAGATCGTGCAGGCCATTGTCTCGCTCGGAAAAAACCTTGGAATGGACGTGACCGCCGAGGGTGTAGAGAATCAGCGCCAGATCGTCGAGCTCCAGGCGTTTGACTGCTCCCATGCTCAGGGTTTTCTGTTTTCCAAGCCCATGAGTCGCGAGGAAGCAGGCCATTTGCTGATGCAGAGAGAACGTTGGTTCACTGAGAACGGCGAAATTGTGGAGGATGGGCTTCTGGTGCGCTAAGGTCCCACGCCTCCCTGAAGAAGTTATCTTCCAACGGACAACGGACATTCAGGGACAAGGAGCCATTGAACAATTTCTTCCCGAATTGGTTCTGGCTCGCACCTCTGTTAAGCTTCACGGCAAGAGATGAGGGTCTGCTGCCTACTGTTTGTTCTGCTGCTTGCTGCATCGTGTGGGACGCCACCGGTGCCCGTTAAAATCGTCGAGGATGATTCGTCTTCAGGCTTTCCAACGGCATCATCATTGACTCTGACCGACCTGGACCCGATCCGAAAGGCTGTGGGAGAAAAAACCATCGTCATGATGGGAGGATCGATCCACTTCTCCACCGAGTTCACTCGGGCCCGCGACCTTCTGACCCGCAATCTTCACGAGAGAGCAGATTTCAACCTGCTGCTCTTTGAGGGATCGCCGGTGGAGTTCTGGATCGCTGAAGAAGAATACCTGTTATCAAACAGAGACGTGCTGGCGCCATCGGACTTTCAGAAGAGTGCGCTCCCTGTACTCTGGCAGACGGACGAAATTCGCTCTATGGTCGAATACGCTCTGCAGTCTCAGTCCGGGATGGGAAGCAGCGATCTCTATCTGTCCAGTTATGATGTTCAAATCGGGAAAGGCCGCCGCTTTGCCAGGGGTCGTGCCGTTTTTGAAACGCTGATCGGCTTGCTGAAGACCCGGGATAAAAGGATCACGTCGTCGGATGAAGAGGCGATTCTCGTCCTTGAAAGTCTTGTGTCGTGTGAACAAAAAGAGTTCCCCGGTTCAGACGAACAGTATGCGCAGGCCGAGCAGGGAATCGCCGTCTTATCTGGCGTGGTGGGACGAAGCATCAAGCCGTCAAACGACCTCCATGAAAAGACGCTGGCGCTGCTGCCGAAGATGGTGGGTTATTCGCTCGAATTCTGTCGCGAGGCGCGTGAGAGCGATCGAGACAGCGATGAGACTCGCAAGGACTGGTCGTCACGACAATTCATTGACCTGATTTCGACATTGAACGAGAAGGCCGTTGTATGGGGACACAGCGTCGACCTTCGGCAATCCTCACCCGCGGACAAACACATGTCGCTCGGTGCGTATGCCCGAGGCGCTTTCCCGGACGAAGTCTTTGCGCTTCACTTCACGGCCGGTGCCGGAAGAGGCATCGCTTTCACCGATGCGAAGGGCCAGGAGATCCGACCGATTGAAACTGCTCTCCTTCCGCTGGACAAGGTTTCTATGGAATCAAAGCTGTCGAAGCTGGGATCCAAGGACTTCTTTTTGACTTCGAACAGTCTGCCATCCGTATTCACAAAGGAAGAGACAACACGGGCTGAGCCTGGCGGATTCATTAAGATCGATCCGCGCAAGGACTTTGATGGGTACTACTTCGTCCTCGAAGTTGTGCCTCCTGGATTGAAATAGCCCGTTACGAGACTCCAGCGAGCGGAAACCCTGCTTGACAGTCTCGGGCAGGTAGTCAAGACTCGATAACGGTACAGCGTCGTACTCCAGCCAACGCCGTCAGACGATATCGAAGTCCCCATCGAGGAACAGAAGCATGCGACGTATTGGAATTCTTACGGCCGGAGGCGATACGCCGGCTCTGAACGCAACGATCCATGGCGCTACGGTTCGCGCGAACCAGCTGAAGATCGAGCTCTACGGTTTCATCAAGGGATTCAACTCGTTCTTCAATCCCCGCGTTCCCCACGTCCACCTGAATCCGCTCTTTCAGTGCGTACCCGAGCTCGATCCAACGAAAGGCGGAACGCTGATCGGCTCCTCGCGCGACTACGTGGATCCCGGCCGGAAGGGTGATCTGGACCTAATTACGGACCGTTTGACACGGCTGGGTATCGATGGCGTCATTGCGGTAGGCGGCGATGGAACGTTGAACGGACTTCAACCGCTTGCCGAACGGCTGCCGACCGTCCTTGCGCCGAAGACCATCGATAACGACCTGGGGCTGAACTATCCGAACGAGCCGGACGAGTGGGTGCAGGTCAAAGATTCGGCCGCGCCCAACGGTTTTCGTTATAAGCGGGGGCCCAGCGACGCTGCCTTCGATCTCGATCACATGGTGAACTATGTGACGCCGGGATATGCCACGGCGGTTATGGTCACCGCGCAGGGCGTGGAGCGCGTGCGCACGACAGCCGAGAGTCATCGTCGGATTGCCATCATCGAGGTTATGGGCCGGCAGTCCGGATACATTGCTCTGGGAACGGCCTATGGGCAGCCCGACATCATCCTTTTGCCCGAGTATCCGTTGAACATCGACCTGGTGATCGACCGGGTGAAATATCTTTACGACCTTCAGAAGAATGTCGTGATTGTGTGTGGTGAAGGCATCGTCGACGAAGACGGGTGCGAGCTGGGCGCCTCGTCTACGTCCACCGATCCTGGCGGCAACGTGGCGCTCAGCGGCGCTGCCGAAGCTCTGCGGACCATGCTGATCGAGAGACTCGGCGATCGTTACTTCCAGCTTTACCGCCGGGGCAATTCTGCAACGGAGGCTATCTTCACCAGGAAGGTTGGTCACACTCAGCGTGGCGGCAGGCCGATATTATTTGATCGGTTTTATGCAGCGCTGTTGGGATCCAAAGCCGTCGATCTGCTCGTCGAAGGCCGCAATAACGCAATCTCCGTTCTTCAGTATTCCAGTGCCAAGGGCTTCCAGGTGGAGGGATACGACGCCAACCGCTTCCGGGACCGATGGGGACTGATCCATCCTCGTCAGATGCATCCTACGTTCTACGATCCGAGGTTGATGAAACCCTCACGGCTGGGTATCGACTATCTGCTGCCGATCTTCACGGACGCGATCGGCAACGATGACGCCGAATACATGCGACAGACGTTGTTTGATCCCGGCAATCTCGCTCAGCCGTATCATTCGATAAACACCGACGTCAACAAACGCATTCGATACCTGGAAGAGACCGACTGACCGGTTGTGCCTTACTTCCCGATGACCTTCATCAGTTCTGCTCTGCTCTGGTCTGAGGCTCGCTGGAATTGTGGACAGAGAGGACGTGTTGAAATCCAGCTTCAGGCGGTCGACATGTTCGGCAAGGAAAGCAGTGTAGGGAACAGTAGAACCTGGATTCGGCAGCGTGAAAATCTGCCTGAATGAGAATCTTCTCTTTTGGAAGCAGCGCGACGAGGATGCCGTTGGATTGGACCCGCCAAGGTGAACGCGTAGAATGGAACCTCGTGAGCGAAAAAGCGCCAACATTTCCAAAGTCCGGCCTGACTTTTCTCAAGGGCCTGAACCGAAACAACAATCGCGAATGGTTTCAGAAGCACCGTGACGAGTACGAAGAATCTGTAAAGTTACCGATGCTTCAGCTCATTGAGGGTCTGGCGGAAGAGTTCGAAAAGTTCGCGCCGGAGATCGTCGCGTCGCCAAGGAGCTTGTTTCGAATCTATCGAGACACACGCTTCTCGAAAGACAAGCGGCCGTTCAAGACACACGTGGCTGCTTCATTTTCCGTAAGAGGCCTCGAGAGGCATGAAGGCGCGGGGTACTATTTCCATATCGCGCCTACCGAGCTATGGGTTGGAGGCGGCATCTACCGGCCTGCGACGGACGAGTTGCGCGTCGTTCGCGACCACATTGCAACCAACCATGAACGTCTCAGAAAGATCGTTGAAGCGCGGGAATTTCGGAAACTGTTCGGCACATTGCAAGGCGAGCTCTCCTCACGCATGCCGCGGGGATACGCGGCGGACCATCCGGCAGAATCCTATCTTCGCTACAAGGATCTGCTGGCGGCGAGGGAGCTGAAGCCGGAAGACGCAACTAAGGCCGATTTCCTAAAAGTCCTTGTAGAGAGCTTTCGAGGAATGCATCCGCTGATTCGCTTTCTCAACGAACCCGTAATGCGCCGCCGCAAAGACAAAGAGCGTCACGAGCGGTTTCTGGTATAGACGGACCTTGATCCTCAAGAAACAATTCTCAATGTTTTTGAACAGCACCCTTCCAGAAATGATTAATGATTTTAATGAAACCTCGATTTGCTTGTCGGCTGCGATTCGGAGAACTTCAAGCGATGACTATTCTGGTTACAGGAAGCGCCGGCCATCTGGGTGAGGCGCTTATGCGGACGCTCTCCGAGATCGGTATGCCCGCCGTGGGCCTCCGAGCTGAACGCGTCTCGAGTTTTTGGACTGTATAGGAGGGAATCTTCGCCCTGTCCCTACACGTCCATGATCTTAAAACACTCTTCGAGGCTCTTGATCGGATCACGGCCCGGAGTGGGATACCACTCGTGGGCGACGTATCCCGTGTAGCCGGAAGTGGCGATGGCGTTGGCAATGAAACGCCAGTTGACCTCCTGCGTATCATCGATCTCGCCGCGCGTCGGCACGCCCGCCACGTGCATGTGGCAGATGTAGTCCAGGTTGTCCAGCATGTTGCGTGTAAGGTCACCGTCCGAGATTTGAACGTGGTACATGTCGTAGACGATCTTGAAGCGGGGCGAGTTCATACGTTTGCAGACATCGATGCCCCACGCGAGATTGTCGAAAACCATGTCGGTTCTTTGATCCCCGGCCACTTTTGAATTAGTGATTTCAAGGCAGATGTTGACGTTCTTCTGTTCGGCGTAGGGCTTGAGGCGGGTCCAGATGGCGACTGTATTGTCCGCGGCTTCGGCGGGTGACATTCCACGCTTTGCCCCGGCGAAGCCAATCAAGTTTTGACACCCCGCCGTCACGCAGGCATCGATGCCCTCACGGCACGCCGCTTCCTGCTTGTCATGCAATTCTTTGCGCATGAACCCATCCTGCATGGACGTACCGGTGCCGGTCATCATCGTGGGCGACAAACCGTATTGTTTCATCATCTGGATCTGATTGGCCGCAGGAAGGTCGATGCCTTTGAATCCGATTCGCTGAAGAACCTTGCATCGTTCTTCAAACGCAGTGGGGCCTCCGCGCCACACTGAACCCATCACACTCTGCTTGAGTTTCTGCCGGGGTTTTGCCGGTGGAGGCGGATACGGTTGAGCCGGAGCGGCTCCCGCGGCCTGGCCGCCACGGCCGCCCTGCGGAGCCTGTGCCAGAAGACTGGATGCCGAAAGCGTCGCCGCGAAAGGCGCCACGCCAATGCCAGTGAGAAAGTCCCTTCGTTTCATGCCTCGCACTTATACCATGCGACAGGCCGTTCAGTGGAGTCTCATATCAATGGTGAGGCTGTCTCTGGAATTCTGCCCTGGGCGCGATTCTGTTATCGAGGCACGAGGCACGAAACGGCGGCTTTGCGAATCTGACAGACAATGAAGTTCTCACCAATTTCACCCGAGGACTCCCATCAACGAATCTCTCAGCCATCCAGGGAGAGTAAAAATGCGTAACCTATGTCTCCGGTAAAATATGTTACCCATCTCTCCGATTGCACAGTCCGCTGCAGATGATTGACAACTGGCCCGCGCTGCTAAAGCAGTAAGGCTGAAGGATTGGTCAACGCAACAAGTCCAACAGTCAACGCACAGCAATCAGCGATCAATGGTCAACTCTCGGCTATTCGCGATGCTACGACACCAGTGGGTCGACCCGCGCCGCGGGATCAGTTGGCCGAACATCCACCAGGAAATCGGTCAAAGCCTGGCTGAGGAGCACAGCGCTCGGAATAACTTGCGACACAGGGATTTTGAATGAATTCGGAAATTGTCGGGGGCTTACGGACGCGCTGGTCTGATTTCGCGGCTCAGCCATGCCTTGACAAAATTCCAGTCGCGGATCACGGTAAACGGCGACACATTGAGGACGGCGGCGGTTTCCTCCACGCTCAGTCCCCCAAAGAACCGCAATTCCACGACCTTACCTTTGCGCGGATCTTTTTTCGTCAACCGTTCCAGGGCCTCATCCAGAGCGAGCAGGTCGGGCGCCCGATCCGGGGAAGCTACAATTGCTTCATCCAGGGAAAGGGGCCGCGCTCCACCTCCCCGTTTCCGGTAGGCATGGGCGCGCGCATGATCCACCAGGACGTGCCGCATGATCTGAGCGGCAACACCGTAAAAGTGTGCGCGATTTTCCCACCTCGCGTTCTTCCAATCGGCCAGTCGAAGGTATGCCTCATTGAGCAGAGCCCCTGTCTCGAGCGTGTTCTGAGGGTTCTCACGACGCATGGACCTTCTGGCCAGGCGGCGCAGTTCCGCATAGATCATCGGAGCCAGCTTTTGAGGGGCGT
>DASTBJ010000783.1:0-5542 GCA_035712125.1 Terriglobia bacterium | reverse complement strand
GCAACATCAGCGCCCAGACGGGCAAAATGATTCCAAGCAACCAAAGGTATTCCCGCAGGGGCAGTACTGTATAGCCTTGCAGGTTTACAAGTTGGCGGAGACGGTATGCCAAATAGAAGCTGGCTGCGGTCAACGCAAGATCAACAAGCCACAAATTGACGGCAAAGATCCTTTTCCTCTGGTCGATCATCTATGAAAGCGAATTATAGACTCAAAAGACTAAGCGCGCTCCTTATGGTTGCCTTCATCACGGCCAGTTGTGCCGCACGCTCTGCTTACAAGAAGGGCGCCGAGGCGGAAGTGGTGAAGGATTTCGAGACGGCTATGGAGTACTACCGGAAAGCGCTCGAGATCAATCCCACCGACATCGAATACAAGTTGAAGTATGAACAGGCGCGCTTCGCCGCGGTGTTCCAGCACTTCCAAACAGGACGCCGGGCGCTCGATCGGGGTGAACTCGAGGTGGCGAAAGCCGAGTTTGAAAGGGCCGTCAAGATTGACCCCACCCATGACTTCGCGCGCAAGGAGTTGGCAGACGTCGAGCGTCTTATAAGCGGCCGAACGCAGAATCCGGCCGAACGAAACATGAGTTTTGAGGAACTGGTCGCGGCAAACCGGACTGAAGCGAACCTCGGCGCTCAGATGAAGACCAATCTCACCGAACGCATCGCTGTTTTCAGGATGTCGACAAATCTTCGGACGATCTATGAGAACCTGGCCACCCAGGCCGGCTTCCAGGTGATCTTTGGACGTAACTTTCCAACAAGAAACGCCACAATCGACCTTCAGGACGTCAACATCTTTGAAGCGCTCGACCTCGTCGCATTACAGACAACAACCTTCTGGCAGCCTGTGAACGAAACAACAATCATCGTTTATGACGATACGCAGCAAAATAGGCGCGACTTCGAGGATCACATTTACAAGACCATTTATCTGCAAAACGTCATTACCACGAACGATCTGAACCAGATCATGAACGTGCTTCGTACAGCATTCTCGCTGCGCGGAATTTATCAGTACGAACCGGGCAACGCCATCGTGGTGCACGACACGCCGCAAAAGGTAGCCCTCGTCGAGAGCGTGATTTCGTCGCTGGATAAGGCAAAGGCCGAGGTTGTGGTCGAAGCCATCGTCATGGAAATAGATCGAAATATCCTGAGAGATCTCGGCATCCTCCCTCCAGACGCTACGGTGCTCTCCTTCACGCCGCCCGGGGTCGCACCTGGTCCCGGAGGAAGCAATAGCGTGCCGATCCGCGATCTTAACAACATCAATTCCGGAAACTTCTCCATATCGATCCCGAACACTGTTGCCAAGTTTGTGGCGACGAAGGGAAATGCACGGCTGTTCCAGAACCCTCAGATCCGTTCAACTGATGGCGTTACCGCATCACTCCGCGTAGGCCAGGAAGTCCCCGTGCCGACGACCAGCTTTACCAACACGACTATCGGGGGAGGAGCGCAGACGTCCTACACGCTGCAACAGGTGGGTGTACAGCTGGACCTTGTGTCCAGGGTCCTGCCAACCCGCAATATTTCCCTTCAGGTAACTGTCACGGTACGCGCACTAGCCGGAGAACGTCCCGTTGGCGATGTACTTATCCCTGTGTTCAGCAACAGAATCGTGGCGCACACGATCCGTCTGGCTGAGGGAGAAACAAACATCCTGGGTGGAATCATCAGCCAAACCGAAAGCACCTCGATGACCGGCATTCCCGGTCTCAAAGATATTCCCTTCATCAAATACTTATTTGGTCAGGAACACGTGACGCGAGATGACGCAGAAGTGATTATCATGCTCACACCGCATATTGTTCGTATGCCCGACATTACCGTAAACGACCTTAAAGGCATCATCGTGGGTAGTGAAACGAATCTGCGACTGCGGCCAAATTACGGGAGCCCGACACCTCCACCGGTGCCTCCTCAACCGAGACCGCAGGCAGCCGCGCCCGTTCCGCCGGTGCCTACACCTCCACCGGCCCCGACCACGGCAACCCTGGCGTTTGCATCACCTGTAACGCTGGCACCCACGGGCACAACTCCGGTGAACGTCTCCATCAATGGCCCGAACATCCTTGGAACAGATCTGACGCTGACGTTCGACCCGGCAGCATTTACAATCAAGGACGTTCACGATGGCGGTTTCCTTAGCCGTGATGGGCAGGCTATTGCGCTCATCCACAATATCGACAACAAACGGGGAACAGTCACCATATCGCTCGAGCGAGCTTCTTCAGCTCCCGTGGTTTCAGGCACGGGAAATCTCCTGATGCTAAGTCTGGAGCCCGGCAGCAAGAAAGGATCGTCGCCCTTGAAGGTGACTGCGTTCGGTGTGCGCGACGGCCGTGCGACGGTACATCCGGGAACGACGGCGGAGGTGCAGGTAACAGTGCCATGAGACTATCGACCAGGATCCGCGGGTTCACGCTAATTGAACTGATCGCGACGATCACGATTATCAGCATCCTGGTGGCGCTCTCTGTGCCCCTCGCGCGGAACTCCATCAAGCGCGAGCGCGAACGTCAGTTGCGGGAGGCTTTGAGGGAAATGCGCACCGCTATCGACAAATTCAAGGAAGAGTCGGATAAGGGTACGATAGAGAAGCCGATCGATACGGAAGGGTACCCACAGACCCTGGAAACGCTCGTCGACGGTGTCCAGTTGATCGGACAGGCCGGCAAGAATCTGAAGCTGTTGCGGAAAATACCCATCGATCCCATGACCAACTCGACCGACTGGGGTATGCGCTCCTACCAGGACGAACCCACGTCGCAGTCGTGGGGAGGACAAAATGTTTTCGATGTCTATACGAAATCAGATGGTGTCGCGTATGACGGAACAAGGTACAGAGACTGGTAGACGTCGCGGCTTCACGCTTCTGGAGCTGATGATCGTCCTTACCCTGATCGGAGTTCTTGTAGGTATCGCGATCCCTGTCTACAGAACAATGATCCTGCGTAGCCGCGAAAGCACGCTGAAGGTGAACCTGCACAGCCTCCGCGAAGTCATTGATCAATATACCGCCGACAAGAAAAAGGCCCCGCAAACCCTGCAAGACCTCGTTGACGCCGGCTATTTCCGAAAGAATAGCTTGCCGTTGGATCCGATTACCGGCCAGCGGACGTGGCGCGAAGAGTTTGGCACGAGCGTCAGCACGTCGGATCAAACAGAAACCGGAATAACCGACGTTCACAGCCTGTCGACGGCTATGTCCTCTGAAGGCACGACTTACGATACCTGGTAGGGAAACGGGGAAATCGTTCATCTGTCGGATCTCGTTGCCTGCTGCTAATGGTGAAGAGCCGGACATCCGCATCAACAGCACTTGCATACGACCACTGTCGGAATCTCCACTGGTCTTGTGGTCGTCGGCCGTGATCTCAATTTCAAACTGAAGCGTGGTTCTCCCAAGGTCGCATAAGGAATTTTCCGTCAGGTTACGCTCTGAAACCCGGCAGTTCCGCAGTCACCGGTAGGCCGAGCCAGGTAGAGCACTGAGCACATACAGCCCACTTCGCTGGTTACAGTCTGCCGTGCTTCGATTCCCTGATCCTGATTGATGAGAACAAACCTCACTCCAGGAATGACGGGTCCCCACGGGTCGTGAACCAATGGCGCGCAAGAAAAGTCAAGACTTGGCGTTGTCGATCCTGTACACGTTGGGGCATGAAAGGGCCAGATCGGTTGAATGCAGACGTGAAGTCGATGGACGGGCTGATACCTCTATTGATCGACATTCAACAAAACCTCGATGGCGACCTGAATCTGGAATATCTCGCCGCTGCCTATGGCTATTCCGCGTATCACTTTCAACGCTTGTTTAAGGAAGTCGTCGGCGAGACTCCGAAGCGCTATGTTCAACGGCTTCGAATGGAAAAGGCGGCGTACAAGCTCTGGATCACGCAGCAGAGCGTGATTGATGTCGGGCTGGCCGTCGGCTTCAAAAACCATGAGACGTTCACCCGCGCGTTTCGGCGCTACTATGGAACGACGCCGCGCGACTTTCGATCAGACGGGCATCTCCGCAGGCGCGAACACCTCAAAGCGCAGAAGTCCTGGAAGCCGGACGACTGCGTCTTGTCGCCTGTCCGATTCGAAATGCTCCGCCCGATGTCGTTGCTAACGTATCGCCATCTGGGCGACTACATGGAAATCCCGGAAGCGTTCTCTGAGGCGGACACGTTGTGGAGACCGCTGATCGAGTGGGCGAAGCGTCATCGCATCGGCCATCAACCGGTCGCGATGGCGATTTTCCACGACAACCCCTGGCTGACTCCAAAGAATGCTCAGCGCACCGATATCTGCGTTCCCCTGACAACCCCACTCGCCGGGCCGGACGTCGGATCCATGCGCAACATGCCATTCGAGGGCGGGCTTTTCGGAGTCATCGAGCACATGGGGCCGTACGAAACGTTGCGCCATGCTTTCCGTCGTTTGGCCGACACGATTCATGAGTCGAAACAGTATCGTCACCCGGAGGAGCCTGCCGGCGTGATCTGTGTCAAATCGCGAATCGGAAATCTGGTGTCGCGGAGCGAAGTGTGGATGCCCGTCGTAAAACTCTCAAGATCAAGTTTCCGGAAAGGACGTCGTTCGAAATCATGAAACATCAAATCTGTATCGACATCAATGCATCGCCGGAGCGTGTATTTCCGTGGATCGATGATCCGAAAAGATTGGGCGCCTGGCTGCCCTCTCTCGTGGAAAACGAAATGCTGCGGCAGACGGACAACAAGATTGGCTCCTCATTTCGGCAAGTATATCTAGAACGCGGCCGCCGGATGGAAGTGTGGGGCGTAGTTACGGCTTACGAACCCAATCGGCGCCTGGCGTGCCAGATTCGCGGGGAAGCATTCGACCTCGATGTGGACTACCGGTTAGACGATCTGGACGGCCGCACGCGCCTCACGCAGAACTCGGAAGTGCGAATGAAAGGAGTCTTCAAGGTCGTCGGCTTTCTCATGTCTCCGTTAATGCGCAAGGCGTCCACGAAGCAGGCCGAGGACGGTTTTCTCAAGCTGAAGACTCTCGCCGAGTCGTAGGGACCCGCCGTTAGCGATTCAGTCGCAGAGGTAGCGCTTCTTCATTTCTGCGACGGAATGTGAAATCAGATCTTGAAGTACGTCCCGGTCGATGTCATCCAGCTTCTTGATGTACAGGCAACCCTTGCCTCTTTTGTATTTGCCGAGCCGGGACGTGAGGTCTTTTTCATCGAGACCGGGCCCGAGGTACAAGGTAAGGTTTCCCTTTCGCGGAGCGAAGCCGGTCATCAGGCACTCCCCATCGCGGCCGGTCGCGTACTTGTAATGATACTTCCCAAAGCCGACGATCGGCCCCCACATGACCGCGGGTTTTCCAGTGATCTTCTGCATCAGCTTGGCAATCTCCTGGCAGTCTATGCGCGTTTGCAGATCCTCGATCCTACCGATAAACGTCGCGGGATCAGTAGCCGTAGCTTTGGTTTTCATCTCAGCCATGAATAGCCCTCCGTGCGGCATTGTACCGGCGGCTTTCCGCGTTGGCTTGACGTTTCCTGC